>CAZUOI010000062.1:0-1771 GCA_964621945.1 uncultured Candidatus Saccharibacteria bacterium | reverse complement strand
TTATTGTTTGTTCTATATTATTACTTTTAAAAATAGCTGTGCCGACAGCTAAAATGTTAGCGCCAGCTTTAATAACTTTTGGCGCAGTTTTTAAATTTATTCCTCCATCTACTTCTATTTTAACATTTTTATATTCCTCTCGCAATTCTTTAACTTTATCCACAGATTCATTTAAAAAACCCTGGCCACCGAAACCAGGATTAACCGTCATTACTAAAACCAAATCGAGTTCTTTAATAAAATCATCTAAGACATTTATAGGAGTTTCAGGATTTAAAGCAATACCAACTTCTATTCTAGATTTTTTTATTTTTTCTATTATCTCCCTATGCTTATCTGTTGCTTCATAATGGAAAATAATTCTCTTAACTCCTGAATTAATCCAATCACTAATAGCTTCTTCTGGATTATTGACCATTAAGTGCGCTTCTAAATTTAAATTGGTATTTATATTTCTTAATTCATTCGGCTGGTTTTTACCCGCTGTGTAGGGCCAAGTAGAATTATTAACAAACTTTCCATCCATAATATCTAATTGTGCCCACTCAAGATACGGTTCTACTTTATTAATTTTATCCTGAAGCTCTTGAAAATCTTTTGCAATAATAGCTGGAATAATTTGAATCATTTTATTTCATTAATTTTATTCAATCTTCTCACATGCCTTTCTCCTCCACTAAATTCTGTTTCTAACCAAATATTAACAATTTTTTTAGCTGTTTCTGTATCTAAAACCTTACCAGCTAAACAAAGAACATTAGCATCATTATGCTCACGTGATTGTAATGCTGTAAAATCATCCCAAGCTACTGTAGCTCTAACTCCTTTAACCTTATTAGCGGCCATACACATTCCCAATCCAGTTGCGCAAATTAAAATCCCCTTACTATTTGTTCCTGCAATTTTTTCAGCCACCTTTATAGCATAATCAGGGAAATCATCTTCAAGATCAAGCTCTTTGTTGCCTAAATCCTCATATTCACAACCTAACTCCCCAAGATATTTCTTGAGTTCCTCTTTAAGGTGAAATCCAGCATGATCAGAACCTAAATAAATCATAATTTTAAATTTTTGAATTAAAGCTTTTTACCTATAAATTCAGCAAATTCAGCTAAACGACAACCATAAGCCCATTCATTATCATACCAAGCTAAAATCTTAATTAAATTCTTTCCTTGAACCATAGTTGAACCCATATCAACAATAGAAGAAAAAGAATTTCCTTTGTAATCAATAGAAACTAACAAAGCGTCTTCTATCCCTAGAATTCCGTTTAATTCTTTTTGAGATGAAGCTTTTTTAAAGATATAATTAACATCTTCTACGGTTGTATCTTTTTTAACTTTAACTACAAAATCAACCAAAGAAACTACTGAAGTAGGCACTCTAATAGCCATGCCGTGAATTTTTCCTTTAAGCTCGGGAATAGCCTTAGTTACAGCAATGGCTGCTCCGGTCGTTGTTGGTATCATTGATAAAGCCGCTGAACGAGCGCGACGCAAGTCCTTATGAGGAGCGTCAAGCAAACGCTGGTCATTAGTATAGCTATGAATAGTTGTCATTAAACCGCTTTCTATTTCAAGATTTTTATGAATAATTTTAGCAATAGGCGCTAGACAGTTAGTTGTACATGAACACATAGAGACGATATTATCTTTTTCTGAATTGTATTTCTCTTCATTGACTCCTAAAACAAAATGAGATATTTCTAGACTTTTAGATGGAGCTGAAATTATTACTTTTTTAGCTCCTGCTTCTAAATGTTTTTTAG
>CAZUOI010000061.1:0-1817 GCA_964621945.1 uncultured Candidatus Saccharibacteria bacterium | reverse complement strand
TTATCAACCGTTTGAATTGTTTCAATATTCTTAAAAATGTATTCATTAGCTTCCCAAAAAGCTCCTTGATCTTGTGCACAAAGCACAGCCACGCTTAAAGCAGGATGAGAGACAAGTCGTTGAATAATTTTAACTTTACCAGTTTTAACATAATTCTCAATAATTAAAGGAAGAGTTACACTATGAAAATTAGAACAAGCTCCACAAAGATGACTTGAATATTCTATAAAAGTGACTGGCGCTAATGGATCTCCAAGAATAAAATCTCCGTCCAGTTCTGTAATTTTTTCATTCTCACTATCAATTCCTAAAATAGAAGCAGTTTGACTAGTTATCTCGCTTTTATTTTTACTTGCATACCAAACTACTCCAGTTAGAAGCAGAATTGCTATTAATCCTAAAATAATTGTTTTTTTATTTTGCATATAATTATATTATTTTCTTAATTTTATTAAAAACTTTTTCTTCGTCAATTTTTTTAATTTTTCTATTCTCCATAATCATCTTACCATTAATAAAGACTGTGTCAACGTCGCTTCCATTTGCTGAATAAACTAAATGAGAAATTAAATTATGTTGCGGAATTAAATGAGATTTTTCAAAATTAAGAATAACAAGATCAGCTTTCTTGTTTTTTTCTAAAGAGCCAATCTCATTTTCTAAGCCAAGAGCTTTAGCTCCATTGATTGTCGCCATATCTAAAACTGTTTGAGCATCAGCTATATTTGGATCTAACTTACTAACTTTATGCAATAAAGCAGTTATTTTCATTTCTTCAATCATATCCAAATTATTATTAGAGCAAACTCCATCCGTCCCCAAGCTTATATTAACTCCCGATTCCAACATTTCTTGCAAAGGCATAATCCCAGAAGCAAGCTTCATATTTGAAACAGGACAATGAGCGACAGAAGCGCCTGTTTGCGCTAATGTCTTAATTTCTTTTTTATTAAGCCAACAGCAATGAGCTAAAATTGTTTTTTCGTCTAAAATATTATTTTTAGCAAGAACTTCAATTGGTCTTTGTTTGTATTTTTTTAAAGAAAAATCATTTTCCTGTTTTGTCTCAGATGTATGGGTGAATAAGAGTAAACCATTCTCATTAGCCATTTCTTTAGATTTCTTATACGTCTCAATTGAAGCTGTTTGAAACATATGAGGAGCTAAAGCAATTTGAACTAAAGAATTATTTTTAAATTTTTTAATTAATAATTCTGTTTTTTTAAAAGCAGAATCAGTTGTTTTGTAATAAAAAGTAGGAACATCTAAAATTGCGCATCCTAAAATTCCTCTCATCCCTATTTCTTGAGCTGCTTTAGCCGTTTCATCTTCGTAATAATAGAAATCAGCAAAACAAGTTGTGCCTGATTTAATCATTTCTATTATAGCTAATAAGGAACCCCAATAAACTTCTTTACGTCCAAACTTTGATTCTATAGGATAAACATGTTTCATCCACCATTCTTCTAAATTCATATCATCAGCATATCCACGCAATAATGACATAGCTAAATGTCCATGAGTATTAATTAATCCTGGCATCACCACTAATCCCTTGCCGTCAATAATCTTTTTTGCTTTTTTAAGATATTTTTTTTCTATTTCATTACTCTTGCCAATAGCGCTAATAATATCATTTTCAATAACCAAAGCTCCATTTTTAATAATTTCTCTTTTTTTATTCTGAGTAATAACTGTAATGTTTTTTATTAAAATCATATTTTACAAATTGGTCTAAAGCTTTTACGATGTATTTCGCAAGGACCAAATTTTTTTAAATTCTTTAAATGAAGTTTTGTTCCATATCCTTTATGCTG
>CAZUOI010000060.1:0-1839 GCA_964621945.1 uncultured Candidatus Saccharibacteria bacterium | reverse complement strand
TTGTTTTTTGATAAAAAGTAATTAAATGCTGGAATTCATGAGCTAAAAAAGATTTGTTATGTGAATGCAAAACAACTAAAGCATTAAGATAAATCATTTCTCTTTCATTAGATGAAGAAATAACTGATTTTAAATATTCATCATAAATATTAATATATCCTCCAGCGTTATTTACTAAATCAGTTATTAAAACAGTAATTCTGCTATCATTATCAATGCCTGGATTCCATTCAGAGCCGAAAACAGCTCTTTCTTTGGGATAAATTACATTATCAAACTCATCAGCTAATGTTTCTAATTCTTCCCTTGTGGCATTTTTATACAATCCGCTTAAATTATTCCAATAATCATCTTCAACATAAAAATAAATATGATCTCCAATAGCTCTTAAAGTCGCTGTAACTTGACTTCTACTTGATGAATCATAAGTAGAATCCACGTTAAAATCTACCTGTTCGCCTAAAACAGCCGCTTGAGCTGAAGCAGAATAAATAAAAACCCCTCCTAATATTAATAATAAAAATAGACCTTTTTTCATTTTAAATTACCTTGTTTTTACTATTTTACTTCATCTACCTTGATTTATCAAGCACAGATGATAGAATTAAATTATGCCTAATATAAAAAGAATTACATTATTAATCGGGGATATTATTGTTCTTTACGCCTCATTATGGCTAATGCTTTTTATCCGTTATGGAGCTAAACCAGACATAAATCTCTGGCAACAACATTTTCAACCATTTACGATTATCTATGCCCTCTGGCTGATTGTTTTTTTTATCGCTGGACTCTATGATATTTCCTTAGCTAGAAATAATATTAATTTTTATTCAACCTTATTAAGAGGATTGTTAATTAATATTGGATTAGCTATTACCTTCTTTTATTTCCTTCCTTTCTTTGGAATTACACCTAAAACAAACTTATTCTTAAACATCGGTATTTTTACAGTACTATTCGCGGTTTGGAGACAACTATATAATCATCTCGTTAAAAGCACTGCTTTAATTAATAATATTTTGATTATTGGGAAAAATAAGGAAATTGATCAAATAATTAAATTAGTTGAGAAAAATCCACAATTGAGTTACAAGATAGTAAAGAGAATGAATCCTCAAGATATTAAGACTCCTTTTGATTTATTGGAAATAGCTACTAGTAAGAATATTAAGACAATTATCACAGCCATTGATCCTCATCAAGATGCCCGATTAGTTCAAAGCTTGTATCAATGTCTTCCTTTGAAAATTAGTTTTAATGATCTACCTTCTTTTTATGAAAAAGTATTAGGCAAAGTTCCTATTTCAAGCATTGGAGAAATATGGTTCTTGGAAAATCTAACTGAAGATCAAAAGAATTTTTACGAAGCCTTCAAACGTATTCTTGATATGCTTGGCGCTTTTATCTTTGGCGTAATTAGTTTATGCTTCTATCCTCTTATCGCTCTGATTATTAAAATTGACAGTCATGGACCTGTTTTTTATAAGCAAAGAAGAATTAGCCAAGACGGGCAGATTTTTAAAGTAATAAAATTCCGCTCAATGGTTGAAGAAGCAGAAAAAGAAGGCGCTCAATGGGCAGACCAACAAGACCACCGCATTACGAAAATAGGGAGGTTTTTAAGAAAAACACGTATAGATGAATGGCCACAGCTTTGGAATGTTTTTATTGGACAAATGAGTTTTATTGGACCAAGACCAGAAAGAATTGAATTTGTCCAGCAATTGGAAAAAGAAATTCCATATTACCAGATTAGACACATTGTCAGACCTGGTTTAACAGGTTGGGCCCAAGTTAATTTTCATTATGGAGCTTCAGTAGAAGACAGTATTGAAA
>CAZUOI010000059.1:0-1894 GCA_964621945.1 uncultured Candidatus Saccharibacteria bacterium | reverse complement strand
ATTCTCTATATGATTTAAACGTCGATCCCCCGTGAATGAATAGTATTTGTTTCTTCATAGTTTTAGCAGGGTTATTTTTTATTATATAGTAATTTTAGCAGGGTTATTTTTTATGGTCAATATATTTTTCGACAAAACTTATCTACAAACCCTAAAAATGAACAACCACCTTGCCTTAATTTAAAAAATAATTTAAAATTAAGGAATATGAAGATAAACTTAATCAAAAAAGAAGCTCTTGAAGAAATTAATCAAGTCAAAGGGTTAAAGGAGCTTGAAGAAATATTCAGAAAATATTTAGGCAAAAAAGGCGAAATCAGCCTTGTTTTACGTTCTTTGAAAGATATGTCTGAAAAAGAAAGAAAAGAGAATGGTTTAATAGCTAATAAGATCAAAAAAGAACTTAGTGAATTAATAACTAAAAAGAAAAAAGAAATATTATTGACTGAAAAGAAAACTCCTAATCAGGAATGGATTGATGTAACTGCTCCAGGAATCTTACCTCCACAAGGCCATCCTCATCCTATTAGCTTAGTTCAACAGCAAATTGAAGAAAGTTTTCAATCAATGGGATTCTCAGTAATTGACGGTCCAGAGGTAGAAACTGAATATTATAATTTTGATGCTTTAAATATTCCTAAAAATCATCCAGCCAGAGACCAATGGGATACTTTTTGGCTTAAAAATCTTGATTTGCTTTTAAGGACTCATACTTCTCCGATGCAGGCCCGTTATATGGAGAAAAACAATCCTCCTTTGCGAATTATTGTTCCTGGACGATGTTTTCGACATGAAGCAACGGATGCTTCTCATGATGTTCAATTTTACCAGGTTGAAGGACTAATGGTTGGAAAGAAGATTTCAATGGCTAATTTTAAAGGCGTTATTGAAACATTTTTAAAAGATTTTTTTGGCCCAGAACTAAAAATGCGTTTGCAACCTGATTATTTTCCATTTACTGAACCAAGTTTTGAAGTTGATATTAAAAGAAAAGATGGAAATTGGCTTGAAATTATGGGGGCTGGTATGGTTCATCCTAATGTTTTAAAATCAGTTGGATATTTACCTAACAAATGGCAAGGATTTGCTTTTGGAATCGGCATAGATAGATTGGCCATGTTGAAATATGAAATAGATGATATTAGATTGCTTTATTCAGGAGATATGAGATTTTTAAAACAGTTTTAAAAATATATGGAATTAGAAATTTTACCATTAGAATTAAGAAAATTAGGTCTAACTGAAAAACAAGCGTTAGTTTATTTAACCGCTTTAGAGCTTGGCTATACTTCAATCCAGAAAATTGCTCAAAAAGCTAAAATTAGCCGACCAACTACATATGAGATTGTAAAAACCCTTGAACAAAAAGGGCTTATTTCTGAATCAAAAGATAAGAATAAAAGATATTTTATAGCAGAATCCCCCGATAAGCTTTTAGGCATCTTAAGAATAGAAAAAAAAGAAATAGAAGAGAAAGAAAGAGAATTTCTTAGAATTATCTCTGCCTTAAAAAGCAAATATTACTTAGAAGATAAAAGGGAGATAAAGGAATATAAAACGAAAATTGAAATTGAAAGTTTGTTTGAAGATTTTTTAAAAACTCAAAGCAAAAGAATTTATGTTTTGATTAATAACGAAAAAATCTGGCCCGTTAAAGCTAGGCAATTAGCTTATCAAAAAACAGCTAAAAGATTAGGAAAAATTGAAATTAAGGAATTATCTTCTAGTAAATCATCCAAATCTGATTATTTAGAAATAAAATCACTCAAAAAGAGTGATGGACTATTTTCGGGAATTATTATTATTTACGATAAAATTATTATTATCCCCGATGAAAAAACAGGTATGCTGGTTGAGAATAAGATTCTTATTAATCTGATAAAATCTTTTTTTC
>CAZUOI010000058.1:0-2142 GCA_964621945.1 uncultured Candidatus Saccharibacteria bacterium | reverse complement strand
CACCAGCTGCTGGATTTGGCATCGGCATAGACCGCTTAGCTATTCTTTTAACAAAAGCAAAAAGCTTAAGAGAAAGCATTCTATTTCCTTTTATGAAACCTAAATAAATAATTCAAAACTTCGTATCCTAAAATTTCTTCGCGCTTTACCCTAAAGGGCTCCGACACGCTCAGAAATTTCAGAATACTTGTTTTAAAAATTAGAAATTATATTCATGTTAGATATAAAATTTATTAGAGAAAATCCAGATAAAGTAAAACAGGGCTGTCAAAAAAAACAGGCTGATGTTGATATTGATAAGCTTTTAGAAATAGATAAAAAAAGAAGAGAATTACTTCAAGAAATAGAAGGATTAAAAGCTGAACAAAAAAAGGTGAGTGGTAAGGATCAAAGTCAGATTGAAAAAGCTAAAGAATTAAAAAGTAAAATAAAGGAAATAGAGCCTGAATTATCTAAAATAGAAGAAGAATTTAATAAGCTAATGAGACAAATTCCAAATGTGCCTCTAGATGATGTTATTGAAGGTAAAACAGAAGGGGATAATAAGGTTTTGCGGGAAGAAGGTAAAAAACCAGAATTTTCTGATTTTAAACCAAAAGATTATTTAGAAATTGCTGAAAAATTAGATATTATTGATATTAAAAGAGCAGCTAAAACATCAGGAAGCCGTTTTGGATATATTAAAGGAGCAGCTACTTTAATGGAATTTGCTTTAGTTCAATTAGCTTTTAAAGTTTTAGGCGACCAAGGCTTTACTCCCGTTGTACCGCCAGTAATGCTTAAACGAGAAGCTATGGAAGGAATGGGTTATTTAGATAGGGGCGCTGATGAAGTTTACCATCTGGAAAAAGATGATTTGTATTTAGTTGGAACCTCAGAACAATCAATTGGCGCCATGCATATGAATGAAACTTTTCAAGAAAAAGATTTACCCAAAAGATATATGGGATTTTCAACTTGTTTTCGCAGAGAGGCTGGAGCTTATGGCAAAGATACAAAAGGCATTTTAAGAGTTCATCAGTTTGATAAAATAGAAATGTTTAGTTTTTGTTCACCTGAAAAATCAGAAGAAGAGCACCAATTATTATTATCATTAGAAGAAGAATTAATGAAAGCGCTTAAATTGCCTTATCGGGTAATTGATATTTGTTCAGGAGATTTAGGAGATCCAGCTGCCAAGAAATGGGACATTGAGGCATGGATGCCGGGTCAGGGTCAATACAGAGAGACACATTCAACTAGTAATTGTACTGATTGGCAGGCGCGTCGGCTTAATATTAGATATAAAGCAAAAGATGGAGTAAAATTTGTTCATACGCTAAATGGAACTGCTTTTGCAATTGGTAGAGTGATTATTAGTATAATAGAGAATTATCAGCAAAAAGATGGAAGTGTTAAAATACCTGAAGCTTTACAGGAGTATATGGGTGGAATAGATAAGATTAAATAAAAATTTCGCATTCTAAAATTTCTTCGCGCTTTACCCTAAAGGGCTCCGACACGCTTAGAAATTTCAAAATACGAAGTTTTCTTATGAATATTTTTTTTCCAAAAAGAAAAAAGAAAAGATTGTCCTTCAAGATAGTAATTTTCGGAGGGCTGTTTTTTTGTCTTTTAGCTGGTTTAATATATTTTTCCATTTGGTCTCCTGTATTAAGGGTAAATAAAATAGAAATTAAATCAGAAAAAGAACCTGTCTATTATGAGAACAATGAGATTATAAAAATAGCAGAAGAAAAATTAAAGAATAAAATTTTTGGAATTATACCTAAAAATACTATTATTTTAGCTCCAATCAAAGGGATTAAGAACGCTGTCCTAGATATATTTCCAGAAATTAAACAAATAAATATTTCCAGAAATTTATCTGATTTTTCTAATATAGGGTTAATTGTAAATATAGAAGAAAGAAGAAGCATTGGTATTTGGTGTAAGGCTGAAAATAGAACTAGCACTAGCACAGAAAAAATTATTAACGAATGTTTTCAAATAGATAAAGATGGTGTTATTTACAGAAAATCGCTTTTAGTAAAAAGCGACTCTGTTTTAAATATTTATAGCTTAAGAAATCAATCAGCAGTTATTAGAGATTTAGTTGTTCCTTTAGAAATTATTAATTTTATTTTAGAAGCAAAAGAAAAA
>CAZUOI010000057.1:0-2293 GCA_964621945.1 uncultured Candidatus Saccharibacteria bacterium | reverse complement strand
TATTTTCGGTTATTGTAATTTTTTCTGTAGGGTTAATAATGGTTGTGCCATTTCCAGTTCTGTGAATAAATTCTATTTTAGAAAAAGGAGAAACCGTTGCTAAATAAGGTAAAAAAAACTGGTTAGCTAAAACGCCACCAATTCCTCCAATAATCAAAATAATAAATAATTTAAAAATATTCTTTTTTATTTCAAACATATGACTACCAAGTTAATCTTAATCTTCTTGTTGTTTCTAAATATTTTCCAATAGAAACAATTTCATTTGTTCCGTTATAAGATGTCTCATAATCAGCCTGATTATTATCTAAAATACCAGTAATCGTTCCGCCGCCCGCGACATCGCATCCTAATCCTGTATTATCTCTTACTTGATATAAGCATTTTTCAGCTCCTGATTCAGCTGCATAAAAAGCTACCACAGAATGTCCCGCCTGTCTAGACATTTTTATCTGTTGAAACATTACAATAAAAGCAGAAGTGCTAATAACCATCAATAAGCTTAGAATTAAAATACTAAAAAGAATTGAAATTACGCCTTTTTGAAAATTGATATTTTTTATTTTATTATTCATTTGACCTAGATGTTATGCTATTTTGAATGTAAATCTCTGATTGTTCTTCTGTTTTTTTTTCTTCTGATTTTATTTTCATTCTAACAGTAACTAAGGCTCTATTTGGAAAAGTGTTTTTCCTAATATAAAAACTGCCTGTTAATTGAACGTTACTCGAGCTTAAATCTTGCCATATTCCGTCATTTATACTGCGTTGTAGTTTATCTCCAGTAAATTGATATTCAACTTTCTCTCCTTTTGAATTAGTAATCCATAATTCTAAACTGTTTTCATCAGCACCTGAATTAACAACACCCATTCTAATTTCTTTAATCATTGATTCTAGAATATAACGGCTTGATTCTTGAATAACTTGCAAGGAAAAAGCTTTTCTTTGACTCTTTATAACCGATAAAGCAGCACTAGTTGTGCCTATCATAATCATACTAAAAATACCTAAAGCAACTAATAGCTCAATCAAAGTAAATCCTTTATTTTTATTTTTATTTTTATTTTTATTAAAATTAATCATTTCCAATTCCAAAGACGATCTTCAATAGTTAAAGAAGACCATTGGTTCCTTATTTTCCATTTAATTTCGACTGTTAATTTTAGTTCATTTGCTGAAACTTTATTAAAATTAATCTTACGATAAAAAGGGGAGTTATCGCCTGAATCATATTGATAATACTCTTGCGCATTAATCTTTAAAGGAGTATCAGAAAAAGAAATGAGGCTGGCATTATCATATTGAACTCGATAGTCGCCGTTAGAAAGAACGCTATACCAATCATCCCATTCTACGTTAGCTCTTCGTATATCTCTAATAATTTCTACGCCCTCCTGAGCCAAACCAGAAGCAATTAAGCGCATTTTGCTTGTCGTTGAGCTTTTCAAAGACATGCCAGATAAACTAACAATTCCAGTTAATCCAATCGCAATAATAAATAAAGAGACTATTACGCCTATTAAGCTAAACCCTGCATTTTTTTTCTTATATTTAATCATTATCATTTTCTATTAAACCAGCTGTATTAATTTTGACTGTTTTTGTTGAACCAGCTCCTTGAATCCTAAGAATAATTTTTGCTGAAATACCTGCTATATTACTTCTGTTAATATAAGTAATCGGATTTGGCGGTATAAAAAAAACACTAACCGGTGAGGGCGTGGTTGATTGAATGACTATAGAATCAGGAAGATTAACAGTTTCAAATCCTTCTCCGCTATTATAAATTTTATTATTATTATTATCAGCAAAAAGGATGTAGGAATTGCCTGAATTAAAATAAATACCATAACCATAACAAAGATCAGAAGCTGAACAATGTCCTTCAATTTCTGTCCCGCTTATAGCCATATTTTGCACTTTTCGTAAATCAGAAATCAACTTTTGATTCACTTGAAGAAGAACATATTTTTCTTTATTGCCATGATAATTAGCTAATATTAAAACAGATAACAAGGAAATTATAAAAAGAACTACTAACATTTCTATTAGCGTGAATCCATAGCTATTTTTTTTAAATATTTTCTTCATTATTATTTTAACAACTACCAAGGTGTAACTTCTTCCCATCCAGGAAGTTTAATATTTACATCAACATTTTTGGTTGCAGAACATGTATATCCAGATGAATCAGTTACTTGTAGTGTTACTGCCTTAGATCCTTCTGAAATAAACTTAATAATTGGATTCTGTGTACTTGAACTTCCTGGAGTTCCATCTAAGAATGCCC
>CAZUOI010000056.1:0-2351 GCA_964621945.1 uncultured Candidatus Saccharibacteria bacterium | reverse complement strand
ATTCCCGCCTCTGGCTCATTATTTACTTCATTTTAAAAGTATGATAAGCTTAATTAATGAAAGATTTGTCTGAAAAATTGAAAGATAAGTATGATCAACGAAGAGCGATTATCTCAATTTATGCAGGAGCTGGAGGGACAGATGCGCAAGATTGGGCTGAAATGTTATTGAAGATGTATATTAAATTTGCCCAGAGAAATGAATGGAAATCTCAGGTTTTACAAATTAAAGAAGGCAAAGAAGCAGGTATTAAAAACGCTACTTTAATAATTAAGAAACAATATGCTTACGGTTATTTAAAAGGAGAATCAGGAGTTCATCGTTTAGTAAGATTATCTCCTTTTAATTCAAATAATCTCCGTCACACTTCTTTTGCTTTAGTGGAGGTTTTACCTGAATTTGATGAAGTAAAAGAGATAAATATTAGACCAGAAGATTTAAGAGTTGAAACTTATAAAGCAAGTGGACCAGGAGGTCAGTATGTTAATAAAACAGAATCAGCTGTTCGAATTACTCACTTATCTACAGGATTAACAGCTTCTTGTCAAAACGAACGCTTACAAGGAGAGAATAAAAAAAGCGCTATGAAATTGCTTTGCAGTAGATTGTACCAATATAATTTAAAAAGCAGTGAGCAGGAAAGAAATAAATTAAGAGGAGATTTAACTCCAGCTGAATGGGGAAGTCAAATACGTTCTTATGTCCTTCATCCATATCAAATGGTTAAAGATCATCGGAATAAAATTAAATCTGGCAATCCTGAAGGAGTTTTAGATGGTAATTTAGATAAATTTATAGAGGGTTTTATTAAGAATTAGCATGATA
Organism: uncultured Candidatus Saccharibacteria bacterium; assembly: GCA_964621945.1. Lineage (GTDB taxonomy): Bacteria > Patescibacteriota > Minisyncoccia > Portnoybacterales > UBA2143 > JAHJQT01. The sequence goes on along the minus strand of CAZUOI010000056.1, from coordinate 1,526 downwards.
TATTTTAAAAAAGTTTCAAAAGCGTATCCGCCTAATTGTCTGGCATTAAATAATATTAATTTAACTATTAATGACGAAGAATTTGTCTCTATTGCAGGGCGTTCAGGCGCTGGAAAATCAACTTTAATAAAACTTTTAATTCGTGAAGAATTGCCAAGTAAAGGGCAAGTTCTTTGGGGGGATCAAGACATTGGCAAGCTTCATAATAGAGATATTCCTTTTTGGCGCCGTCAGATAGGAATGATTTTTCAAGATTTTCGATTACTGCCTAATAAGACAGCTTATGAAAATATTGCTTTCGCTATGGAAGTAAGCGGATGTACTAAAGTTGATATTGAAAAAGATGTTCCTCAACTTTTAAAATTAGTTAGTTTGATTAATAAAGAGAATAATTTTCCTCATCAGCTTTCAGGTGGAGAACAACAACGCGTCGCCATTGCTAGAGCGTTAGCTCATAGACCAAAGGTTTTAGTTGCTGATGAACCAACTGGCAATCTAGACCTGCTTAATACTTGGGAAATTATTAAGCTTTTAATGAAGATTAATGAGCTTAAAACTATTGTTATTCTTTCTACTCATGATAAGGATGTTATCAACGGCATAGATAGAAGAGTGATCACTTTAGAAAATGGAAAAATTATTAAGGATGATCCAAAAGGAAAATATATATTATTTTAATTTATGTTTACAACATTTGTTCGGATAATCAAATCTGGGGTTACAAGTTTTTGGAGAAATAAATGGCTTTCTTCATCGGCTATTTCAATGATGAGTTTGGCTATTTTAGGCATTACGAGCTTATTACTTGTTAATGTCTTAATAAATTCGCTAACAGCCAATCTTGAGGATAAAATTGATATTAGTGTCTATTTTAATTTAGATGCTTCTGAAGATGAAATTCTTGATGCGAGAGTTGATTTGGTTAAATTAAGCGAGGTTCGTAGTGCTGAATATATTTCAACCGAAGAAGCCCTAAAAAGATTTAAGAGTAAGCATCAAGATAATAATATTTTAATGCAGAGTTTAGATGAATTAGATAGTAATCCTCTAGAAGCAAGTTTAAATATTAAAGCTCAACAAGCATCGCAATACGAATCAATTGTTGGTTTCTTTGATCAAGAAAAATACAGTAAAATTATTGATAAAATAAATTATCTTGAAAACAAAGCGGTTATTGCGCGTCTTACTTCAATCACCAGGAGTATTCGTCAAATTGGCTTAGTCATTTTATTAGTTTTAGCAGGTTTAGCTGTTTTAGTTACTTTTAACACAATTCGTTTAACTATTTATAGTTCTAGGAAGGAAATAAAGGTAATGAAATTAGTTGGCGCGAGTAATTGGTTTGCCAAAGGTCCTTTTATTGTTGAAGGAGCGCTTTACGGAGTCATTGCCGCTATCATATCTCTCTTTGTTTTATATCCATTTTTATGGTATCTTTCACCTAAAATAACTTCTTATTTGCCTAGTACTGATCTCTTTTATTTTTTCCAGGCGAATATAATAGTTCTATTTTTAATTCAGATATT
>CAZUOI010000055.1:0-2745 GCA_964621945.1 uncultured Candidatus Saccharibacteria bacterium | reverse complement strand
ATGTGATCAATAATCTGTCCGCCACCACGTCCAACATTGAAAGTTAAACGATATCCTTTTTTAGATATTCCATTCTTCAAGGCTAATTTTTTTGCTAAAAAAATCGTATCGCTTATTAATTCTCTATCTGCCTCTTCTAACTCATTAATTGAATCAATATGTTTTTTAGGTACTATTAAAAGATGTGTAGGCGCTTTCGGGTTAATATCATTCAAAACAATAAATTTTTTGTCTTCATAAACAATATCAGCATCTTGTTCATGATTTGCTATTTTACAGAATAGACACATAATCTTATTTCTTAATTCTTTTCTTAATCTCTTTAACAATCTTACTTAATTGAACAACTTCTTGACTTCCTGAAACCATATCTCTAATAATAATTGATTCATCAATGGCTTCTTTTTGACCTAGAATTAAAGCAAAACGAACATTCATTCTATCAGCTATTTTTAATTGAGCTTTTATTGTATTTTTACTAAACGAACTAGCTATCTTTAAACCAGCTTGCTGTAATTCCTCAAATAACTTTAATGATTTTCTTTTCCCTAAATCGCCTAACTGAACTAAAAAAATCGGGGGGGTGCTTTTTGATGTAATTTTTATTTCTCTCTCTTTGATTAAATTAATAATTCTGTCTAATCCTATTGCAAAACCAACCGCTGGAATATCTTTTCTTCCTAAAAGCTTAATTAATTTATCGTAACGGCCTCCTCCACATAAAGAAATTTGACGACCATTCTCCTCTTCAGGCCATATTTCAAAAACTGTTTTTGTGTAATAATCCAATCCTCTAACTAAACGAGGATTTAAAATATAAGGAATTTCAAGTTCATCTAAATACTCTAAAACACTTTTAAAATGATTATTACAATTATCACATAAGCAATCAATAATCTGAGGAGCTTTTTCGGCAATATCAACGCACTTAATATTTTTACAATCTAATAATCTTAATGGATTTTGTTTAAGTCGCTTCTGGCAATTAGAACAAATATCTTTTTTTCTGCTTCGATAATAACTCATTAGCTTCTTTCTATAACTAGGACGACATTCAGAACAACCAATACTATTCATTTGGGTAATTAATTTTTTAAGACCTAGTTTTTTGCAAATGAAAAAAAATAATTGTATTAATTGAGCATCAATAATGGGATCTTGTTCTCCAATAACTTCAAAATTAGCTTGATAAGCTTGACGATAACGTCCCTTTTGAGGTCTTTCATAGCGAAAGATAGGACCAATGCTGTATAATTTTACTGGATTAGGTAAGCTGAATAAGCCATTTTCTAAATATGCCCTAACAACAGATGGTGTAAATTCTGGACGTAAAACAAGTTTATCTCTTCCCCTAGTTGTTAAACTATACATTTCTTTTTCAACAATATCAGTATAAAGACCTGTTCCTTTTACAAATAAATCTTTGTCTTCAAGAATCGGCGTATCTATTTTTTCAAATTCAAAAGCTTTTGCTGAAGAGCTTATAACTTGTTTAACTTTTTCCCAATATAATTGCTCTTCGGGCAAAATATCGCGCATACCTCTAGGCGCTTGAAATTTACTTTTTGATTTAGATTTTTTAGTCATATCTTAAAAAATTTTAGCTGAATCAAATGGCCAGGCTCGTAGCCAAACACGACCAATAATATTGTCTCTTGGTAAAGCCCCCCACTGACGAGAATCTGAACTAGCTGAACGATTATCGCCTAAAACAAAATACTCATCATCACCTAATTTAACATTAATACTTCCTCTAGTAATTCTGCCCTCTGGAAGATAGTAAGATTCTTCAAGAATCTTGCCTTGAGGAAATTCTAAGTTGTAAATAAATACTAAATCATCTTTAATTTCAATTTTTTCTCCAGGCAAACCAACTACTCTTTTGATATAATACTGCGAAGGATCTAATGGATATTTAAAAACAATAACATCTCCACGATCTGGATCATTAAAACGATAACCAATTTCATTAATAACCAAATATTGTCCATCATCAAAATTAGGCTCCATTGAAGCCCCTCTAACAAAAAATGGTTGAATTAAATAATATCTAATAGGAAGAATAATAGCTAAAGAAATAACTACTATTTTTGTAATCTCCCAAACAAAAACAAATACTTTTTTCATAATAAATCAATCTTAACTCTTTTCCACCAAAAAATCAAATCTTAATTTATAAAAAAATAAAACCGCATAACTGCGATTAATTGTTTGAGCGTTAAAAGAATTGTCTTTAGAAAGGTGATTGGACATCAGAAATAGGCCTGGTCAGATTTCTTTCAAGAACAATACTTCTATTCAATAAATTTAAAAGTGGAAAGGATCTTTTGCCACTCTTGAGTATATTCTTGATTAGCAGGCTGATCGTTATAATTAATAGTAATATATTTATCAGTATTCTCAAGCACAATAATAAAAGATGGATCTCCACTGTATTTATTCTGATAACTTTCATAATTATCCCATATTTCTATCTGCGCATCGTAAGATTGACCAAGAGGTCTCTGAATAAATAATACTACTGAATTAGGCCAACCATAAGTATCTTGTTCTACACTATATTTCTCCGGATACTTCAATTCAAACCCATATTCCTCATTCATATATGTTTTCCAGTTGGCTGTGGGATCAGTAACCTCTAGACACTCTGCAAATTCACAATCTGGAGCTATTCTTCCTACATTTGAACCATCTGGACATATTTTAGCTTCTTCTGTGCAAACAACTGGTTCTTTAGAAATAAAA
>CAZUOI010000054.1:0-3011 GCA_964621945.1 uncultured Candidatus Saccharibacteria bacterium | reverse complement strand
AAACTTAACAGGAGTCTCTTTAATCTTCTCTTCTTTTGCCTTTTCAATAAGTTCTTTAATCCTTTGTAATCTTTCTTTTATAATACCTTCTGGAGTTTCGTGCCATTTTGGAATTCGTAAACCATCTGGACCAGCAAAAAATTTTGGTTCTTTATAATTACCATTGTCTAACATTTTTTTAGCATCCATAGTTTCTTCTAACCATAACTTATCTTCGGGTTTATTTAGATCAAAATCAGAATCTTTAATATTGGTGACTAAAACTTCTTCTATCATTATGACAGTCTTTTCTTTAAATTCTTCCTCCGTTAATAATTCTTTTTGTTGTTCTTTTGTATTGTCTGGCTGTTCAAAACTCATATTATTTTATTTTTTTATTACTTTTAACTAAAAATAACATATTGCTAATTAAAAGATATAAAAAAGAATTAATTATTAAGTTTATAAAAATATGATTATTTCACTCCTACATCAGATTCTATTGGAGATGAAGAGCTTGGACCTGAAGAAACAGATGATTTCCAACGTTCAGCAATTTGTTTTTCAACTTCAATTCTATCTTTTCCATATTTCATATGAGAAAGCTCTTTAATTGATTTAGCTATTTCAACATTTTCTTTTTCTGGAGGATATACTGCTAAGTTAAACGGCTTTGACGTTTCATTATTAATCATCAATTTAATATGAGCGTTAAAATTATCAATATTAATTAAACTGTTTGCGTCAAAAATTGGTTCAAATTGCTTAACTAGAAAATCAGCGTCTTCAGCCCCCACTCTAAAGCAAGCCATTGAACCAACATTGCCAAAAACCGCTTTACTTATTTCCTCAGATAATTGCCCAATAAACTGATGTCCTATTGTTAAACAAAGCTTATACTTCCTCGCTTCAGAAAGAATTGTCGCAATACTGTTAGTTGAGAAATTCTGGAATTCATCCATATATAGATAAAAATCTTTACGTTCTTCCTCAGGAATATCAACCCGTGAAAAAGCAGCCATTAATAACTTGCCAACAATAATCAATCCAAGCAGATAACTATTAATATCTCCTAATCTACCTTTACTTAAATTAACTAAAAGAATTTTTTGCTCATCCATAATTTGTCTAAAATCAATAGAACTCTCTGATTGCCCAATAATCGGCCTCATATAATCATTAGCAATAAAGACATTAAATTTAGAAGTGATATATGGAACCATGTTTGCTAAAGAGGCTTCACCGCCTGCTTTTTCAGCTTCTTTTTCCCAAAAATCTTTAACAACTATATTATTACATTTAACAAGCAAACGATTGCGAAATTCCTTATCAGACATAATTTTAGGAACTTCCATTAAAGTAAATTTCTCGCTTGGATCATCCATTAATAGTAAAAGCGCGTTGCGAGTATACTGTTCAAACATGGGCCCGCCTGACGCTTTCATATCATATAATTTTTCAAAAATACTCATTAATTCATTAACAACAAAAGTTTTCTGCTCTGGATATTTAGCATTATAATCCATCATATTTAAACCTAGTGGTCTATCCATATCAGCTGGATCTATTAGAATAACATCTTCAGCTCTTTCTTTAGGTATTTGACCCATAACTGATTCTAAATCACTTCCGTGAGGGTCTATAAAGCAGACGCCTCTGCCTTCTTTAATATCCTGAAGAATCATATTTTTCATGAAAACCGTTTTACCGACTCCTGTTTGTCCAATGACGTATAAGTGACGTCGCCTGTCATTCTCTTGCATCCGAATAACTGTTTCTACCCCGCGATAATCATTTTTTCCTAAAATAAGGCCTTGGTTAGGCATATTGGCTGGTGGCGCCGCTTGTTCTGTCTTTAAAAATTTAACTTTAGGCGTTTCGGTACTGGCCGTAGGAAAATGAAAAATACTAGTTAATTCTTCTGTATTTAAAATCATTCTATTCTTTTGATTAAAGAGACGAAAAGAAAAATCGTAAACTAAATTCTTTAAACCACGTCCCTTTTTCATTCTAACTGATTTTAATTTATTCATATCTGGCGCTTCAAATTGGACAAAAGCAGATTCTAAATGACTTAAAAGCTCATCGGCTCTATTCTGATCAGGCGCTGAAACCAATAATCTTATATTAGCGTCAAAACCAACTTTTTTTGCTTTGCCTTCTATTGCTTTAATAACTTCTTCCTGTCCAGCTGTAATAACTGGCTTAATTTCTTCTTGTGTTTGATTATCTTTACTTCCTTTTTTTAAATCTTTCGATATTTGACCTAAAATACTTCCTCCTTTAGATGATTTTGCTTGAGAAAAACTTTTTCCATTTTGCATTTCTTTAGCAATATCTCTACTTGATTTCTGCCATTTCATTAAGGTCGGTCGAACAAGAAGCTGAACTGAAACACCTTCTCCTTTTTCACTTACTTTACTCAAAGTGCTAATAATTCCATTGACAGGATCGGCTTCCAAATCTTGATATGTTTTAAATGGTAAAGCGTAGCTTTTAGCTAATTTTAAATAAGAACCAGCAGTTTTTCCTTCTGAATTAAAAATATTATAATCTTCAACTTTTTTAATTGAAGCATCAGGATAAAAACCATGAATTTGTTTCTCAATAACTGTTTCATATTTACGTGGCATGGAGATATAGAAATTTATTTCTTCACCTGTTTCTGGAGTCGCTATTTCAAAAGCTAAATGTGGCTGACCATAAAGAAAAACATCTTTTGTTTCTCTGATATTGCTAAAACTGCTATAAAGCTGTTCCATTATTGCAATAATTTCTTTTTCTTGTTTAGGCGCTTCCCCTTCATCTCTCTTTGTTTTTTTAGGCAAAGAAATTAAAAAAAGGCTCATATTTAAAGCCCTATTTCTTTTTCCTTTGCGTTTCTTACTGTAAACAAAAAATAACCCTCCAATACAAACAATGAACAAGATAAGAAGAAAAATAATTGATAAAATAATCTGATTAAAATCCATAATGTTTTTTAAAACAAGTATTCTGAAATTTCTGAGCGTGTCGGAGCCCTTTAGGGTAAA
>CAZUOI010000053.1:0-3321 GCA_964621945.1 uncultured Candidatus Saccharibacteria bacterium | reverse complement strand
TTATTTTCTCTCCAAGGTTAGCTAATTCAATTCCTTTATTTAATAGTTCTTTTTTTTCATTTCCATTTTCTGAATAAAATCCAGCAATAAATTCTAAATAATTCTTCCCAGATAAATTCTTATAGGCTCCAGCTTCTTCTGGTAAATAACTTATCTTTCTTCTAACTTCACTCGCCTCTTTAACTACATCATAATCAAATACCTTCACATTCCCAGAAGTAACTCTTAATAAGGTGGAGATAATGCGTAAAGCAGTAGTTTTACCAGCTGCGTTAGGTCCAATCAAACCAAAAATCTCACCTTGATTCACTTCAAAAGAAATACCTTTCAAGGCTCTAAAATTCCCATAATCTTTAATTAAATTATTTATCTCCAATGCTTTCATGGTTTTATTATATCAAAAAACATAAATTTATAAAAGAAAAAGCACTAGAGCAAGTTTTTAGCTTGATAGCGCTTTTGGGTTGACGTTAGGATTTTACCAATCCGGTTTCTCCCACCATTTCCGATAAAAAGGAGTCTTGAAGTCCTTCTGGAGATCAAAAAGCATCTCCTGAACTTCCTTGAAACTCCTTGTTGTCTGACAACAGGGGCCGGCGAGAATTTCTTCTATTCTCGCCTTGATGGTTAGGAACTGAGAAGCTATCCTCTTTGATAAAGAAGGATTTGAAATTTTTATCTCGAATTCATTCACTAGCTCCTTGAGCATGTCGCTCAAAATCAGCTCCTCAGAGAATGAGTATGGGCATCCCTTCTTCAGTTTGTCCAACGCAATGAGGACATTTTGAAATTCTGCCTCTGCTGGTTTTTCTTCTGCGATTGCAACCACCGATCCAGCGATTGAAATTGCCAAAACAACCAGTACCACTAACATCATCTTTTTCATTTTTCTTCCTCCTATTAAAGTACATTCTCTTTTAAGGGAAGAGATTGCCCTAGTTCTTAACTATTAAGAACTAAAAACAGCATAGCACAATAATACTATCCTGTCAAACCCTCCAAATCTTTTATTTATTTTTTAAAATCTTCTTTTATTAAACTAGATTGCCTTAAAATTGATTTGAATGTCCCAAATGGAATTTCTTTTCTATTAGCTGGAACAATAACTGTTAAATTCGATTTGCCAGATTTACGAAATTTTACATGACTACCTTTCTGTCCTATATAAATAAAGCCCTTGCTCTGAAGGACTTTGATAATATACCGAGATGAATAAATTTTAGGCATGACGAAGAGATAATTTTACTAACTCTGGCCTCTCGACTTTAACTATTTCTGAATTTTTGACATCTTCAAGATATAATTCTAAAGCTTCATCTAAATTAGCCAAAGCCTCTTTTTTGGTTTTGCCAAAACTAGATACATCAACATTAAGACACTGAGCAACGTAATACTTGCCTTCTTTCCAAATTACATTTTTAAAATCTATTTTTTTAACCATATATTAATATAATAACTAAAATCAAAAAACACGTCAAGTCCTTATATCAAATCTATTTTTAAGATACTCCTTCTCTAATTTCAAAGATTTTATCTTATTTTCATATCCTTAGATGTCTTATTTCTTCCTTATTGATAAATTAATACTATCTTTCCTTGGAACTATTTCTAAAATTTTCTTTTTAAGATCATTATCAATATCTTTTTCATCAAGTAATTCTTTTAATTTCTTATCTGCAATTGTAGATATATCAGACCAATACTTAGTTTTTTGAAGTAAATTCTCTAATTCTTCATATCTTTCTAAATCATAACTTTTTCTTGGAATATCATAATCCTGTTTCTTGTTAATTGATACTAGCCTATCTCCTCCATCTAATGCTTCCATATTATTCTTTTTAGCATATATTAATATAGCTTCTTCTATTTTCTTCATTTCTTGAGTAATTATTTCTGATCTAGTTCTATTCTCTCTATTAACATCTGTTCTCTTCTCAGCTAATTCAATATATTTCTTAGCTAATTTAATTCCATTTTCTTTTAAATACTCGTTTTTTGGCAATTGTTCTGTTTTATATAAATGTTTCTTTTTTGGACAATACTTCCAAAAACCACACCAATCACACATAGTTTCTTGCGCTGGGAAATTATCTTCTTCTTCAGCTAAATTAATCTTTCCTATAAGTTCTAGGATATTATTCTTTAATTCTTTTAATTCATTATCTGTTCTTTTAGAAAATACATCTTCACCAAAAGCCACATAATGCCATATTAATTTAACTTCTTTAGCTTCTTTATAATTATTCTTAACAAAAATAGAATAAAGAGCTAATTGTTTATCTTTATCTGCATATTCTTGATCCATTAATGTTGAACTTGTCTTATAGTCATGAACAGAATATATTCCTTTTTCATCCCTAGCTAAACGATCAATATATCCAATAATTTCATATTCACCCCATTTTAATATTATCTTTTTCTCTACACCAATAGTTTGATCCTGGTCAAAAGGAGAATATTTATTATAGTAATTCTCAATACATTTTTTTCCTAAGTTATAATAATGTTCTTTATTATATTCTTTTTTGTTTATAACAATTGAATCTTTCCATCCTACTCGCCAGATTTCATCATAAAATTCTATTAAATCATCTAAAGAATTTAATTTTGTTTTTAATAAATCACGATAAAGTAATTCTAAGACACTATGAACCTGACTCCCAACAAAAGCTTCAATAGTTTCTTCTCCTTCTGGTTTTAAACTAGTTAAATACTGAAACTTATATTGCAAAGGACATCTTTTATACGTTTCTAATTTAGAATGAGAAAATTGTTTCATATATTTTTTAAAAGTTTTTGGTCGTTATATTTTTTAAGTTGCTCTCTAACTTGCTTTTCCATCCTCAGTAGTATGCTGGAATTTCCGGCATACTGAACTTTTTACTAATTCTCCCTCAAGATAAATATTTTTTAAAGACTCTAAAATTACCATGATCTTTAATTAAATTATCTATCTCCAATGCTTTCATAATTTTATTATATCAAAAAATCGTTTCTATAGGTAAATTTCCTGTAGGAAGTTTACTCAAAGAGCTTTAGGTTTTCACTGTGGATAAAAAACTTGACAAGGTATGTAGATTTGATACACTAATAACAGTATTTGGAAAAGGCGCCGACCGTTAGGACGGTGGCTTTTTTCTTTTTGAACAGCTAATCTTGATTATCTTTATATCCAAGCGGCAATCTTTGTTTTAAATCTTGATCAACAAAAATATTAAACTTTTTTTGCTAAATATATTTATATTTCAGATTAATACTACCAACTCACTTCACTAACTTTTTGTTGGCTTTCTTTAATCTTGTCTTTTTCAGGACATAATT
>CAZUOI010000052.1:0-3592 GCA_964621945.1 uncultured Candidatus Saccharibacteria bacterium | reverse complement strand
TATTTAACTAATCTCTCGTATCAGATCTCTCTTGATAAAATAAGTTTGAGAGGATCTGCTGAGACGCGTGAAAAGTTTCTTTATCTCCAAGACAAATTGGATAAAAGTACTTGTTTTAATGAAATAGAAGCGCCTTTGTCTAATTTGATTAAGCAAAATAACGTAGATTTTGTTTTCTATTTCAAACCAACAGCTTGTTTATTTGTTGAAGATAGTAATTAATTTATTAAAATGTTTCTTATTCAAAAAAAATTTTTAGCAACATTAATAATCTGCCTAATAATTATTGTTTTTTTTGTTTATTTAATTATTATCCCTTTAATTGATAAAATAAAGGAAAATTCTGAAGAATATTTATCTAATCAGGAAATTCTTAATAGATTAGATAAAAGAGAATATGTGTATAAAAAATTGCAAAAAAGTTATGATGAAAAAAACAGTGAATTATTAGTGACTGAAAAGATTTTAATCAGTGATGAAGAAACAGTTGGCTTTATTTTCACCTTAGAAAAACTTGCCGAGCAAACAAACAATATTTTTGAAATTAAGACAGTCAGTTCTTTTTCTCCTTCTGAAAAAAAAGAAGAAATACCGTTTCTTTCTTTGAAAATGTCTCTTTTGGGAGATTTTTCAAATATGCTTGCTTTTTTATCTCATTTGGAAAATAATCCTTATCCTCCTTATCGTTTAATAGAAATAAGTGGCGTGAATATTAAAAAATTAGCAGAAAAGGATTTAGTTAATTCGGAAGAATCTCTTTTATTAGGTAATTTAGAAACCGTTTTAGATATTAAAGTTTATACTCAATAAATTATGCAAAAAACATCATTCAAAAAAATACATAATTTTTTTAAAAAATATTATTTTTATATTTTAGGCATTATTTTTATTGCATTAATCTGTTTTAATTTCTTTATTTATTATCAATATATTTGTTTATTAACTGATATAGATACGAGTATTATTAATGATGAAGTAAAAATTGATCAAAAGACTCTTCAAGCTATTTTGGATGATATAAATATGAGAGAAGACAATTTACATAGAATTCAGGAAAATAAGTATTTTGATCCTTTTAATTAAATAATTGACTTTAGCTTATTTTCCTGTTATTTTATTAACTTAGGCGCCTGTATTAATGTCCCTGTAGCTCAATCGGATAGAGCAACTCCCTTCTAAGGAGTAGGTTGCACGTTCGAGTCGTGCCAGGGACACATGTTTGAAGGGTTCGCCCCAGCATTCGCGGGGCGCCCAGCGTATGCTGGGCGACTCCCTCCAGGCGCGCACGTCCCCGCCGAGCGGGATAAAATGGTGGCTATAGCTCAATTGGTAGAGCTCCAGATTGTGGTTCTGGCGGTTTGAGGGTTCAAATCCCTCTAGCCACCCCAGGATAAAAAATATCGCTAATTTTAGCGGTGTTTTTTGTTGACTTTTATAGAAAGGTTTGGCATTATTAAAGAAAATGTACCTTAAATCTTTTGCGATAATCATTTAGATATGGAGGTGTTAAGATGAGTTTCTACCAGATAAGTCGTAGAGAAATATTCCGTGTAATCTCAAGTTCTTTTCCTGATGCTGAAGCGCTACGGTATGAAGGAGTTGTTATGAAAGAGGATCTTCCATCGCATTTACTTTGGATGATCAAAGAAATGGAAGAATGGGATAAATTTTCTTTTAAGAAAGCAATTCAAGCAGGTCCTTGGATTGGTTGGATGTTTCGCGCAATGGAAGAATTAGGTTTTTTCACTCTTGATGATTCCAGAGAGTTTTTCAGAAAGGATGTAGATGAGAGATATGATATACCTCACTAACCAGTTCTACGGAAGGAGGAAAAGTATGTCAGATTTAAAGTGTTTAAAGAAGATTGGGGACGATTTTGTGGAAATAAGTCTTTTAGATTTAAGAAAAGGAGATCTATTCAAAACTAGCACTGGAGGAATGGAGCCTCAGAGTGCTGGAGGATTTTTCCCTGCTGTTTGGAAGGATCAAATCTGGGAAGTAACATCAGATCCGTTTTTTAACAAAGAGAAAGGATGGGGAATAGAAACAGAGAAGGTAAAATGAATAAACCCATCTTTATTGTTCTTGAGCGGCTAATTGTTTTTACAATCAGCCGCTTTTTATTTACAAAAAGATGGACAAATCTTAAAAATCAACGTAAGATTAAGGTATAAATTAGTAAAAATATATGAATACACAAAATTTAATCAAACAAATTGAAGAAAAAAGAGGTTCAAAAGTTATTACTTATGTAACTAGTGACAGAAAAGGACCAGTTAATGCAAGAATTGCTATGGATGTGATTCCAGTAATTAGCAATCATTTAAGAAAAATGGGCAAAACAGATAAGATTGATTTATTTTTATACAGCGTAGGCGGTGACACAATGGTTCCTTGGAGAATGGTTTCTATGATTCGCGAGTACTGTAAGGAATTTTCAGTTTTAATTCCTTACAAAGCGCATAGCGCTGCAACCATGATTTCCTTAGGTGCTGATGAAATTATAATGAGCGATCTTTCTGAACTTTCTCCAATTGATCCTTCTACTGCTAATGTTTTTAATCCCCAAGATCCTAATAATCCTCAAAATAAAATTCCTATTTCAGTGGAAGATGTTATGGCGTATTTTGATTTAGCTAAAAAGAAGTTTGGTATTAAGAATGATGAAGATTTGACTAAAATATTTAATAAATTTGTAGAATCTGATCCACAGATTCATCCTTTAGCTCTAGGAAATGTTAATAGAACCTATAATCTAATCCGTATTCTAGCTAAACGTCTTTTAAAGAGTCATCAAGAGCCAATTAATGAAGATGGGATAAATAAAATAGTAGATTATTTTACAGAAAAACTTTATTCTCATCAATATTATATTGGACGCAAAGAAGCTAAAGAAGATTTAGGATTAACAACTGTTAATTCAGCTGATTCTGATTTATCTGTTTTAATGACTCAGTTATATGAAGAATATAAGGAAGAAATGAAATCAGATATTATATGGAATCCAGAAACTGAACTTGGTGAAAACCAAACAACTAATACAAAAGAATATAAAATTGCTTTTGTTGAAAGCGAGCCAGGCGCAAATCACTTTGGTATAACTATAGAGTTTAAAAAAGGTCAGGTTCAAACAACCCAACAAACTCCACAAGGCCCAATCCAAATCCCACAGGAACGCGTGGTTTGGAAAGCAATCAGCCAAGGGTGGAAGTAGAAAATATGACTATCAATAAAAAAAAATATCAACAAGCTATATTATATTTTGGCTGGAAATTAGGTAAAGAAATTCACGGTAAGAAAAAATTGGCGAAACTCTTATATTATCTTGATTTTGATTATTATGAAAAATATCAAAAGTATTTTACTAAAGAGGTATATAAAAAATTACCAATGGGGCCATTTCCAATCTCATTAGAAAAGATAACAGTTGATATGAAGAAAAACAAAGAACTTGTCATTGATAAAATTGATGAATGGGATGGATATAATCCAACAGAAGTGTATAGAACATTAAAAAAACCAGATGTTTCAGTGTTTTCTACTGAAGAAAGAAAAATGTTAAATAGAATTATTAAAAAATATGGTCATTTGA
>CAZUOI010000051.1:0-3653 GCA_964621945.1 uncultured Candidatus Saccharibacteria bacterium | reverse complement strand
GTTACCCCAACCACGATAGACCCAACCCATTCGATAATTCTTGAAATAGAAAAAGGAGGCATATTCAAGATTAATCCAAAGAAAACACTGTACTTTAATAGTTACAGGATAGATCCTTTGGTTACTGGATTACGCATAGTTGAAATGCCTCAACACCATAGTAATCTTAGAACAAAAGAACATCTTGCTGTTTCAAAGAAATTATTAGAGGCTTTAGGGACAAGAAAGGAGGATTACAGGGGCATTTTCAGAAAAAGAATGAAAGAACCAGATATGCAAACTCATTTTGAAGCAAGATTGCCCAAAAAAACGGTTAGGAAAATAAGAGGGTTAATTCATTTAGCGACTTATGATGATTCATTAATCTCTGTGGTTGAGGGCCACATGGCAAATCTAATACCGATATACGGAGACAATCTACCTAATCAGATTGCTAAACCGTATAAGAAATTTCTTGCCCAAAAAATGGGCTAGGGGGTAGAGATTTAATCTCTACCCTTTTATAATCCCCAAAGAGCTATTATCAGATAGCTCTTTTTGTTGTATTATATAGATATGGAAAAAATATGGCATAGTTTTTCAATTAAAAAAGTTTTTGGAGAGTTAAATTCTGGAATCAAAGGATTGAGCGAACAAGAAGCGGAAAAAAGATTAAAAAAGTACGGCTACAACAAGCTTCCTGAAAAAAAATCTTTTTCAAAAATAAAGATATTTTTAGAGCAACTTAAAAGCCCTTTAATATATATCTTATTTCTCGCTGGAATAATAACACTTATCTTAGGAGAATATTCTGATAGTATTATTATTTTTGTGGCAGTTTTTTTAAATACAATTATTGGATATTTACAGGAAGAAAAAGCTAATAATGCTCTTGATAAGCTTAAGAAAATTTTGCAGTCAAGCGCAGTTGTTTTTCGTAACGGACAAGAAAAAAATATATCTCAAAAAGAAATTGTTCCTGGAGACATTATTCTTTTAAGAGCTGGTGACAAAATTCCAGCTGACGCTAGAATTGTAGAATCTCATGATTTAAAGATTAACGAATCATCTTTAACAGGAGAATGGTTGGCTTCTGATAAAAGCGAAAGAATTCTCCCAAAAGGAATTTCATTAGCTGATAGGCGTAATATGGTCTATATGGGAACAGTCATTGAAAGTGGATGGGGGAAAGCGATTATAACTCAAACGGGAATAAAAACAGAAATAGGGAAAATAGCTGAAACGGTTGAACAAACAGAAGATGAAAAAACCCCTTATCAGAAAAAGTTATCTCGTTTTAGTAAAATTATTGGGGCGATTATCGTAATTATTTCAGCTGCAATTTTTATTGAAGGTATTGTGACAGGAGAAGAATTTGTTGAAATGCTTACTCTTTCCGTAGCAATTTCTGTAGCGGCTATTCCAAGTGGACTTCCGGTGGCAATGACTGTTGTTTTAGCTTTAGGCATGCAAAGGATATTAAAAAGAAAAGGGTTAGTTAGAAGAATAGCTTCAGCTGAAACATTAGGAAGCACTTCAATAATTTTAACTGATAAAACAGGCACCTTAACAGAGGCGAAAATGAAAGTAGCCGGAATTTTTACTGAGACAAAGGAAGTTTTAAAAGGGCAAAGGATATCTAATATTAAAGCATTAAAGATTGCTATGCTTTGCAATGAGTCATTTATTGAAAATTTTGATGAGCCGACAAAAGAATGGATTATCAATGGCAGACCTACAGAAAAAGCCTTATTTCTAGCTGGCATCCAAGCCGGTCTTTCGAGAAAAAAACTTGAAAAAGAACAACCGGTCATTGATCAATTTCTTTTTAATTCCAATCACAAATATGCGTTTAGTTTACATAAACTTGATTCTCAAAAAAATATTTTGTATTTAGTTGGTTCTCCAGAAAAAGTTTTAGCAATGTCTTCTTTTTTAGATGTTGATGGAAAAAAGAAAGAAATGCTTTTATCTGATATGAAAAGGTTAAAATCAAAATATGAAAAATTGACTAAAAATGGATTCAGAATAATATCAGTTGCTTATAGAAAAAGTAATGACGAAAAAATAGATAATAATAAAGAAGAAAAATCAAAAGAAATGGTTTATGTTGGTTTTTTTGCTTTACATGACCCAATCAGAAAAGAAACTAAAGAAGTTATGGACGCTTGCCGTGAAGCAGGAATGAAACCCATTATTGTTACTGGAGATCATATGCTTACGGCCAAAGCGGTAGCTGAAAAACTTGGTTTTAAAACAAACAAAGAAAATATAATGGAAGGAAGTAATCTTAATAAATTAAGCAATGAAGAATTTGAAAAAATATTTAAAAATATTCAAGTATATAGTCGAGTGGAGCCAATTCAAAAGTTAAAAATTGTTAAAGCATGGCAGAAAGCAGGAAATGTTGTGGCCATGACAGGAGATGGAGTTAACGATACTCCAGCTCTTAAACAAGCAGATATCGGTGTTGCCTTAGGTTCGGGTACAGATGTCGCTAAGGAAGTTTCTGATATAGTTCTTTTAACTGATAATTTTAGTGTTATTGAAGCAGCTATTGAAGAAGGTCGAGTAATTATTGATAATATTAGAAAGATAATAACATATCTTCTTTCAGATAGTTTTACGGAAGTTGTTTTAATTAGCGTCAGTTTGTTATTTGGTTGGCCTTTGCCAGTTTTAGCAGCCCAGATTTTATGGGTTAATTTAATCGAAGATGGTCCCTTAAGTATCTGTTTGGCTTTTGAAAAGAAAGAGAAAGATATTGTAAAAAGAAAACCGTCTGATTATAATCTCTTTTTACTAAACAAGGAAATGAAGGTGTTAATTTTGATTATCGGACTTATTACAGACATTCTTCTGCTCGGACTTTTCTTTATGCTTTTAAAATATTCTGGATATGAAATTATTCATATTAGATCAATTATTTTTGCTGGCTTAACAATTGATTCTCTCTTTTATGTTTTTTCTTGTAAAAGTTTGCGTCGTAATTTGTGGCATATTAATATTTTTTCTAATAAATTTCTGATTTATGCTTGGGTTTTCGGGATAATCATGCTTCTATCGGCTTTGTATATTCCTTTCTTGCAAGGATTGCTAAAAACAGCAAGTTTGAATTTATTTGATTGGGGATTAGTTCTAGGATTAGGCGCTTTAAATATTATACTAATTGAATTTACTAAATGGCTATTTATTAGTAGAAAGATAACTTAATAATATGGAATATTTAATTATTTTACTTTTAATCATTGTTATTTTAGGCCTAGGACTAATGTTTTTTTTGTTATCCAGAAAAAAAACAGATAAAAATGATTCTGACGCATTGTTAATACTTCAACAGCAGATGAATCAATTAAGTCAAGTTATGGATAATAAGTTAAATCAATCAGCTGAGTCAGCTCAGAAACAATTTAGTCAAAGCTCTAAAATAATTAGAGATGTAACTGAAAAACTAACTAAACTTGATGATACTAATAAACAAGTAATTGGTTTCGCAGAACAATTACAATCATTAGAAAGTATTTTAACTAATCCTAAACAACGAGGCATACTTGGAGAATATTATTTAGAAACAGTTTTAAAAAATGTTTTACCTCCAGATTCTTATAAAATTCAGTACGCTTTTAAAGATGGAGTTATAGTTGATGCAGTTGTATTTATTGATAAACAAATAA
>CAZUOI010000050.1:0-3795 GCA_964621945.1 uncultured Candidatus Saccharibacteria bacterium | reverse complement strand
TCTTGAATTAAATCTTTAAAAATATTTTTGGCAGCCCATTGACCTGCTTTAAAAGGATCCGAGCTATCAGCGAGTCCGCCTTTGGCGGATAATTTCTTAGCTAATTTATCAATGTATTCACCTTTATACTTAGCTTCACCATCCTTTAAAATAGAATGGCCCAAGGAAACAATCTGTTGACCAAAATCATTAACATAATACGCTTTTTCTGCTTTAAATCCAGCTTTATTCAAAATATTTGCTAAAACATCACCAAAAGGTCCACCTCTGGCATTACCAACTGTTAAGGGTCCAGTAGGATTCGCAGAAATAAATTCTACTTGAATTTTTTTATTTTCACCAATATTTGATTTTCCATAATCATCTTTTTTTTCTAAAATTTCATTTAATTCTTGCTGAAGAGCTTTTTTGGATAAATAGAAATTAATAAAACCTGGACCTGCTTTTTTAATTTTTTCAAATAAAATATTATCTTTTAATTTTGAAATAATTTTATTAGGATCAATTTTTGCCTTTAGAGCAATATTAGTAGAAAAATCGCCATGTTCAACCATAGCTGGATGTTCTAATTCAACTTCCTGCTTAACAATATTATTAAGCAATTTTTCTATTTCTCTTCTTAACATTCTGTTTCTTTTCTTAACATGATATTATAATAGCTTAAAATGCTTATTTACTCAAGATATGTTTTAATGATAGAGTAATGATATATGTCTACTCTTGCAACTAATCCACGAGCTAAATTTGATTATCATATCCTGGAAAAATTTGAAGCAGGTATTGTTTTATTTGGCCACGAAGCTAAAGCAATTAAAAACAATAGAATGAGTTTAAAGGGTTCTTATGTTACAATAAATAACGGAGAAGCTTGGCTAATTAATACTCAAATATCACCATATCAACCGAAAAATACACCTAAAGAATACGATCCAACTCGTTCAAGAAAATTACTTTTACATAAAAAGGAAATTAACAGTTTAATTGGCAAAACAAAGCAAAAAGGCTTGACTTTGATGCCTCTGCGGGTTTACACTAAACGAAACAGAATAAAGTTAGAATTTGCATTAGCTAAAGGAAAAAGAAAAATAGATAAACGCGAAAAGATAAAAAAGAGAGAAACGGACAGAAAAATAGATAGGGCCTTACGAGATAAAGGATAATTCAACAAATGGGGATGACAGGTATCGATAAAAGCATAGTTTTTTAATAAGCAAGTCGAGCTCAAAATCTCGCTAAACTTTTGAAAAAAATCTAAGTGCAAACTTGATTTCCAAAGCCAAAAGCGCAGTAGCTTCGCTATCTGTTGCTCCGGCTTTTGCTACTGTCTAAAATCAGTAGCCATTCAGACTTTCAACTCCTGATAGAAAGCTCTGGGTGTCATTTTTTCAGGATAGATAATTAAAACTGCCTTGGCTTAATTATTGAAAATTTAGAGGCAATAACTAGAAATTTTTTGCTTGGTTTTGAGTTTTTGGTTATTATATTAAATCAAGCTAAACTTGTAGAATTATTAAAGAATATCTTTTAGACGGGGGTTCGATCCCCCCTTCTCCACCATCGCCTCGCCGAAATTCGCTTTAAGCGAATGAAGGCGGGATGTAAAATTAAGAATAAAACTATTTATAAGAAAAGATACAACAAAAAAAAGTGGGAACCACGAACCAGAATTAACTATTGGATCAAGATAAGCCCGATTCGACTAATCGATGAAAATAACAAAAATGTCGGTATTGTTGAAACGCCAAAAGCGCTTAAAATGGCCCAGGAAAAGGGCCTTGATTTAATTGAAATATCACCTAATGCCAAACCGCCAGTTTGTCGAATAATGGACAATGGTAAATATAAATATGAAAAATCTAGAAAAGAAAAAGATCAAAAAACAAAACAGAAAAAAACTGAAATAAAAGGGATTAGAATAAGCCCAAGAATAGGACAACATGATTTAGAATTTAAAGTAAAACAAGCAGAAAAATTTTTAGAAAAAGGACATAAAGTTAAAATTGAAATGATTTTAAAGGGCAGAGAAAAATGGCTACCAGCAGCTGCTGAAGAAAAAATAAATAAATTCATTGAATTAATATCTATTGAAATAATTTTTGAACAAGGAATAAAAAGACAACCAAGAGGATTAATCGCAATTATTACTAAAGGACAAAAAAATGAGAAAACTTAAATCAAATAAAGCCTTATTGAAAAGAATTAAAGTAACTGGAAGAAAAAAAATATTAAAAAGGGCTCTCCATCAGAGCCATTTTAATGCTAAGGAATCAGGAAATAAAACGAGACAAAAAAGAAAAACTAGCGAATTATCTTCTGCTGATATGAAAAAAATAAAACAAATATTACCGAATATTTAAATTTATGACTAGAGTTAAAAGGGGCGTAATGGCTCACAAACGCCGAAAAAAAATAATAAAACAAGCTAAAGGATTTAAATGGGGAAGAAAATCAAAGTATAAATTAGCTAAAGATGCGTTAAAACACGCCTGGACTTATGCTTATCGAGACAGGAAAAGAAAAAAGCGCGATTTTAGACGTTTGTGGAATATAAAGATTAACGCAGCTACAAGAGAAAAAGGAATAACCTATAGCCAGTTCATTAATAAATTAAAAAAAGGCGGGATTGAACTTGATCGTAAAATCCTAGCCCATTTAGCAGAAAAAAAACCGGAAGTTTTTGAAAAGATTATCGAAAAAATAAAATAAATCAAATCTCTGCCACTAAAAGATCTAAGGCCGCTGAACCATCCAAGCGGCCTTTTTTTAATCCCAATTCAATTTTTAATAAATATTTATATATCCCCTTTAATTGTTCGAATCCAAAATTCTTTAATTGCTCCGAACTTTTTTTAACCACAAAAGGATGAAGCCCGCTTAATTTAGGCAAATTATAAAAAGGAGTTCCTTTTTCAATTAAATCTTTCAATTTAAGTAAAACGCGAATTTGATAAACAAACATGGAGAATAAATAAATTTCATTTTCTCCTTGCTCTAAATGTTCGTGAAGCAAACGAAAAGCTGTTTTTTTATCTCTTTTAGCTAAAGCATCTAATGTTTTAAAAATATCAGTATCTATTTTTGACTTAACTAATAAATCAATGTCATCTTCATTAATTGACTGCCCCACCTTATAACTCATTAATTTATTAAGCTCATTATTCAATTGCCACAAATCACTGCCAATATAAGTAACTAACTTCTTTAAAGCTTCCTGACTGATATTTGCTTTATTTTCACTCGCTTGTTTTTTTAACCAATTAATTAAATCATTGTCCGATAAAAGTTTGAATTCTTCAAACATGCTTACCTGACGCGTTAAAGAAGGACGAGTTAATTTTCCTTCTTGATAAATAACAACTATAATGTTTTGATCGTCTTTAATTTTATTTTTCTTAATATATTTTAAAAACTCTTCTGAAAAAATTTTATTCTTCAAAGCGTTTTCCAAGATAATCAGCTTTTTTTCATCAAACATAGAAACTGACTCAATTTTTTCTTTAATCTTGTCAAAATCTAAATTATTCTCTTCAAAACGCGCCAAATTAAGTCCAGTTTTATGCTTAGCTTTATATTCCTCAATAACTTCTATTAATTTTTGTCTTAAGCGAAATGTATCTTCGCCATAAAGTAAAATAATCATAATGTTTTTATTTTACCACTTCAAACTTTTCAGAGCAAAGAATAAACACATGCCTTCTAATAAATCCAAAAAGATGGAGCAGGCACGGCCTTACAGAGCTACATCCTTGCAAAGCAAGGTTGTGCGAATAAGGCCGTGCCTTTTCAGATTTTTAG
>CAZUOI010000049.1:0-3897 GCA_964621945.1 uncultured Candidatus Saccharibacteria bacterium | reverse complement strand
CAGCAACTTCTGGCTCAGCCGGCGCCTCAACAGGCGCTTCTGCTGGAGCTTCAGGTGCTTCTGCTGGAGCTTCAGGAGCTTCAGGAGCTTCTACATCAGCTGATAAATCAGCCTCACCTTCTTTGTTGCCTGACTTAACCCAAAAGAGTAAACCAGCAACAACAATAACAGCAATTATTATCCATACCCAAATCATAATTTTTATTCGCATAAACCTATATAGTAAGCTTTTTAAGCTAACTTAATATAAAAGCTTTGCGTATTATTAATTTATTAATTTTAAACTACATTTTAATTATACATTAATTTTGATTTTAATACCAATAATGGAAATATAATAATAGCATTAAAAATACGGTTGATTCTCCAGGGCTGTAGAATCAACCGCCAAAGCCATTCTAATCCCAATAATCTCATACATTTAGGTGCTCTCTTAACTTTGCCTGAAATAAAATCGAAAGCTCCACCTACCCCAATAGCTAATTTAATATTCGGCATTTTTTTCAAATTCTCATTAATCCATTTTTCTTGTTTAGGTGCCCCCAAAGCAACAAAAAGAATAGAGGGAGATTTGCACAGAAGCGAACAATTCAGGTTTTTTTGAGACGCGTCGGAGCCCTTTAGGGTAAAGCGCTCAAAAAAATCTGAATGTGAACTTCTGTTTTCAAGTTGATTAATTATAAAAACTTCCAATCCTTCATACTTCCCCCTCAAATTATCCATTGCTTTTTCAGCCACGCCATCCACAGCGCCAAATAAAAAAACCGGCCAGTTTTTTTTAGCCGCTTTTTGACAAATAGCTTCCATTAAATCAACACCGGTTATTCTTTGTTTAATTTTTTCACCAGATAACAAAGAAGCAAAAATCAATCCAACTCCATCTGGAACACTTAAATCTGCATTATTAAGAATTTCTTTAAATTCTTTATCTTTCTGCGCTTTAACTAAAAACTCTGGATTAGAAGTAACAATATAGTGTTGTTTATTATCTTCTAAAAATCCCTCCACTTTATCAAGAATTTCATTTAATAATAAATTATCTATTTTAACCCCTAATATTTTCATAACTAATTTTCATTTCTTCTATTTAGTAGAAGTTAGTAGCCATTTATAAACTGGCTGAACTACAATTTTTATTCCTTTTAAAGAAATTATTTCTTCCTCATCTTCAGTTAAAATCAATCCCTGTTTTAATTTTAATTCTTTTAAAGCAGTTGTCAAACTCTTTACTTCTCTTTCTTTTGTTTTATTCTCTTTTAAATTCTGCGAAACTTGAATTAATTGTTTTACTTTTCTTCCTTTTTTTAAAAGAAAATCAACTTCTAAATTATTTTTTGTCTTGTAATAATAAATATCTTCATCTCTTCTTTTTAATTCCACAAAAACCAAATTCTCTAAAAATTTACCTTTATCACGAGAGAATCTAAAAGAAACTGCGTTAGCCAATCCATTATCAAGATAATAAGCTTTCTTAGGCGCTACTGCTTGCTGTTTTAAAGAATATGAAAAAAGATTAATTGTAAAAATTAAAAAACTGTTTTCTAAATGTTCTGTATAGCTTTTAACAGTATTAACACTGCCTAAACTCAAATTCTTTTTCAACTTGTTATACGAAAAAAGACCGCCTAAATTAGTTAGAAAATACAAAGCTAATTCTCTAAGGGATTTAGTTTCTTTAATATCATATCTAACAGCAATATCGCGGTATAAAATATCTTCATAGACATTTTTTAATACTTCCTTGTTTTGATATTGCAAATATTCTGGCATTCCTCCTTCTTTTAAATAAACATTAAAAAACTTTTTTAGTTTTCCTCTTTCAACTGTTTTATAAAGATTATTCTGTTGAAATTTGTAATTCTTAAAAGATAAAAATTCTTTAAAAGAAAAAGGATAAAGTTCTTGAGAAAGATAACGCCCAGTCAGCTTAGTGCCTAATTCCCTACTTAACAAAGAAGCATTAGAGCCAGTAATAAAAAACTTAAATTTTCTATCCTGCATTCTTCTAACAAAATTCTCCCATCCTTTTACATTTTGTATTTCGTCAAAAAAGAAAACTTTTTTTTCACCAAAAAGCTCTACCATTAATTCATAAAGAGAGTTAAAATCATTTGGTTCAAAATTAAGCAGCCGTTCATCTTCAAAATTAAAGTAATAGCTGGTATCTTTATAAAAACTACGCATTAGTTGAACCAATAAAGTAGATTTACCCACTCGTCGAATACCAGCCACAACTAAAGTGTGAGGCAATTTAAAATACTTTTTAAGATTTAACAAAGCTTCCCGCTCTATACCTTGTTCAGTACGGTCAATAAAATCCCTTTGTTCTAAAATAATTTCTTTTAATAATGATTTATCCATATTTAGAGTTTGCTTTTATAATGAAAGCTTACACTAAATAGTTTTCACTGTCAATGAAAACCTTCTTTAGTTATTTATTTTTACCCCTAATATTTTCATTTTTTTATTCTAATTCCTCTATTTTAACAATTGAGTTATCAAAGCAATCATCTGCGCTTTTTCTTTGGGCTTACTTTCAGCCACTAAAAGGGCTAAAGCTGTCAAAGTATTATCATTAATTTTCTTTTCTCCACCAGAACGATACAAGAAATTACTTTTATCTAGAAAATAAACAAATAGAAATGAGCCAATGCGTTTATTACCGTCAGTAAAAGGATGATCTTTGATAGTCAGATAAATGAAATTAGCTGCTTTTTCTTCTAAACTAATATATAGTTCTTTTTTATCAAAAGTTTGGTAAAGATTTTTAACAACACCTTCAAATTTGTGATCAACTTCATTACCAAAAATATTTCCTGCTTGTTTTTTAATAACTAATTCTTTTTTTAATTGATATATAATATTTAAACAATCTTTATATTGAAGAGTAAATTTAGATTTCTTTCCTTTAAATTGTTTTAACTTGTTTTTGTCATACTGTCCTAATAAAGTTAGTGTTTTAGAATAATCAGCTAATAAATCTAAAATTCCTTTTTCTTGTCCTTTTAATAATTGTCTTTGGGATTTCTTTTTTAAAAAATTAATAGTGCTTTGTAATTTATTAAATTGACTTCTAGTTTCTAATAATCTTTCTTGATTAACCGCATATCCTTTTAGAAGATAACTTTTAAGAATTTTTGTTGCCCAAATTCTAAATTGAGTCGCTTTTCTTGAATTAACCCGATAGCCTACAGAAATAATTACATCTAAATTGTAAAATTCGACTTGATAAGTCTTGCCGTCTGAGGCAGTTGTTGCAATTTTTGCAACAACTGATTTTTCGCTCAATTCACCATTTTTAAAAATATTCCTTATATGACGCGAAATTCCAGATTTATCAATATTAAATAAAAATGACATTTGATTAAGTGATAACCAGATAGTTTCTTGTTTGAATTTAACCTTTAACTTAACATCACCACCTTTAGGCTGATAAATAATAATCTCGTCTTTACTTTTATTTAATTGTTCTAGTTCTTTCTTTTTCATTTTTTTATTCCTCTGTGATTAGTTCTAACTCTGGTTCTGGTTCTGGTGTTGGTTGAACAGAACATTCACCTGGAGCGGTCATAGACACACCATTATCAATATAGAAACAATATACTTGACCAGTTGTTCTGTCATATGTAGTTATCCCTACTTCAACTTTAATCAATTCTGTATCAATAATTTCAGTTTCTGTTACTTTTGTTTTAATGATTCTTTCTACTTCTGTTACTTTAGTTATGTTATTGATGTTGTTTGTATTTGTGATGTCTACTTGATTGTTTGTTGGAGTAGATTCTACTTGTTCTTGATTGTTTATTGAGAATTGTTGAGGTATTGATTGAGGTGGAGAGATGATACTACTGATGAAAGATGAAACATTTTTTGTTTTATCAAAAATACCTATTATCT
>CAZUOI010000048.1:1327-4134 GCA_964621945.1 uncultured Candidatus Saccharibacteria bacterium | reverse complement strand
CATCACCACATTGATTGATGCAAACACATGGTCCAAAAAAATGATTATATATAAAATAACCACCTATACCTATGGTAGCTATAACTAAAACTGTAATTAAAATAATAACCCATTTAGACAAACCTGTTTTTTTAGGTTTTTCTGGCAAATCTTTTTGAATATCTGGCTGGATATCATCTTGATGTAAAAGATTTATTTTCTCAGGTTGATTTTGTTGATTGTCTTGATTCATAAAATTATTCCTTAATCAATTTTTAAGCCAAATTTTTTTGGATTTGATAAAACTTTCTGAAAATATTGGCAAAATTTATCTATATCATCAAGATGCTCATTGATAACTTTATGCATTTCTTCTTTTGAAACTTCCCAATACATATGAACTAATCTATTTCTATACCCAGCTAGTTTTTTATTCTTTTCAGCAAAATCTTTTGGGATAATATTTTGTTCCGCTAAGCTAATAATAATTTCTTGATAATCTTTTGTCTTCACTGGCAACCGTGAAAGAAAATGCGTTCCGATAGTTAATATCCCTTCCAATGACCTTCTTAAATAATGTTCTGCTAATCCATAATTCCTTTTATCAGATTCAAACTCTTTTAAACTTAAATTAGCTAAAACAGACAATTCCTTAATGCTGCTTTGAATATCAGCAATGAAGTTTTTTATTTTATTACCATCAATGGGAATGTATTTAATCATAAAAATTTAAGCAGGTTTAATTATAGCTTGATTGAAAATATTCTCAAAAAATTTAAAATCAAAATATTTTTTTAGAGTGTTCTCTTTGTAATTAGCAAAAGAAACAGGAGAATCTTCATATAAAACAATACCATCTCTTACCGCTTTATATTGTAAACTTAAAGGAGTTTCTTCTAAATAAACAATATCAATATTTTCTGTTTTAAACTTCTTAATAAATTCTTCATATAAAGCGCCATAAACTTCAACTGGTTTTTCTTTTTTTCTAATTTCGTCAGAAAATACAATGCCGATATCAATATCACTTTTAGAATGACTAAAACCAGTAATTCTAGAACCAAAAACAAGAACCAGCCCTATTTTTTGGGATTGTAAAATATTTTTATTAAGTTTAACTGTTTCAATTTTCATGTATATAGTTATTTAACATATAATAACATACAAATACAACATTCACAATAAAACAATGATTTTATATTTTGAATTAGCAGATTAAATCTGTTATACTCATAACAATGAATAATCATCAACAAATTAATCATTTTATAGAAAAAGGATTGTTCAATAATCAACTTCAGAAGCAAAATAAAGAAAAGAAAAAGAAAAGAAAGATTAAAAAAGCGTTTTTAGTTATCTTTATTTTTATCGCTTTATTTACTTCTATTTTTGCTCTTCAATTAATACCAAAATCACAAACAGAAATATTAATAACAAATAGCAATGCTAATATTTTAAAAGCAGTTTTTTCTACTTCAGAAATTAATAATCTAATTGGAGAAAATAAAGAAATAAACATTTTAGCTCTTGGCAGGCCTGGCCAAGGATATTCTGGCGGAAATTTAACTGATACTATAATTTTAATTAACTTAAATCCAAGTAATAATAATGCTGTATTAATTTCCCTACCACGCGATTTACTAATTAAAAATAAATACGGATATTTATCAAAAATAAATTCTCTTTATAACTCAAGTGACATTAAAACGCTAAAAGAAAAAATAACTGAAATTACAGGGTTGCCCATTGATAAGCACATCTTAGTTGATTTAGTTGTCGTTAAAGAAATAATAAATTCAATTGACGGATTAAATGTATTTGTTCCGCAAGATATCAATGATCCATATTTCCCAGGACCGAATCATACTTACGAACCATTTAATATTAAATCTGGTTGGAGATATCTTGACGGAACAACAGCGCTCAAATATATTAGAACAAGATACACCTCGCCTAATGGCGATTTTGATAGAATGGCCAGACAACAGCAAGTTATTAATCTACTTAAACAAAAAGTTCTCGCTTTAAATCCTTTATGGGATTTTCCAACTTATTTAAAAATATTTAATACATTAAATAAACACATTGAAACTGATTTAGGGATAATGGAAATAAAATCTCTCTGGCAAACAGCTAAAAGCATAGAGATTGACAAAATAACTAATTTGGTTATAGATAAGAAAGAAACTAAATTATTAATTGGTGGGCAGGTTATGTTTGGAGAAGAAATGGCTTCCGTAGTTTACCCTAAAGAAGGTCAGGGAAATTATGAAGAAATAAAAGAATATATTAAACAAAAAATAAATAAAGAATAATCTTATGGAATTAATAATTGGCTTAGGTAATCCAGGAAAAAAATATGAAAAAACAAGACATAATCTTGGATTTCTTATTATTGATGAATTAGCTGAAAAGATGGGAATAAATAACTGGAAAATAAAAATGCAGTTTAATGCAAATGTAGCCCAAGGTGATTTTAATAATAAAAAATTTATTTTAGTTAAACCTCAAACATTTATGAATAATTCAGGCATAGCTGCTAAATCAATTGTTGATTATTATAAGATTCCTGCAGAAAATATTTTAATTATTCATGATGATATTGATTTGAAATTAGGAGAAATAAAAGTACAAAAAAATCGCAGTTCAGCTGGACACAATGGAGTCCAATCAATTATTGATTCTTTAAAAACAAAAGATTTTATTAGAGTCAGAATGGGCATTAAATCAATTAATCAAGAAACAACCATAGAAGCTGAAAAATTTGTCCTTCAAAAATTTTCTAAAAAAGAAGAAGAAATTGTTCAAGAAACAATAAAAAAAGCCGC
>CAZUOI010000048.1:0-1227 GCA_964621945.1 uncultured Candidatus Saccharibacteria bacterium | reverse complement strand
CAAGATGAATCTTATCCAAAATTATTAAAAGAAATATACGCTCCACCAGCAATATTATACATCCGAGGAAGTTTTAAGCCAAGTGATAAATTTAGTTTAGGAGTTGTTGGAACAAGAAAACTTTCTTCTTACGGCCAACAAATTACTCCAAAAATTACATCTGAATTAAGTCAATCTGGCCTAACTATTATTAGCGGACTCGCTAAAGGAATAGACACTATTGCGCATCAAGCTGCTATAGATAATAATGGAAGGACGATCGCTGTTTTAGGTTCTGGGATTGATTCAAAGAGCGTTTATCCTGCAATTAATAAATACTTAGCTGAAAAGATTACTGAGAATGGAGCGGTTATTAGCGAATTTCCAATCAATACAAAACCTTTAGCTCAAAATTTTCCTCAACGCAACAGGATTGTTTCAGGACTTAGTTTAGGAATCCTCGTTATTGAAGCTCCTGAAAAAAGCGGCGCGATGATTACCGCTAGAAATGCCTTGGAGCAAAATAGAGATGTATTTGCAATACCCGGAGATATTCTTTCAAATAATTCCATGGGTCCAAATAATCTTATTAAAATGGGCGCTAAATTAGTAACTAAAACAAATGATATCTTAGAAGAATTAAATTTATGAAATTAATAATTGTAGAATCCCCCACAAAAGCAAGAACTATTACAAAATTTTTAGGCAAAGAATATATTGTCAAATCTTCTTTTGGTCATCTTCGTGATTTGCCAAAAAGCAAGTTTGGAGTTGATATAAAAAATAATTTCCAGCCTGAGTATGTTATCAATGACAAAAGCAAAAAACAAGTTGCTGAATTAAAAAAATATACCAAAAAATGTGATGAAATCATTTTGGCTTCTGATGAAGACCGTGAAGGAGAAGCAATCGCTTGGCATTTAGCTCAAATTTTGAATCTGGAAGGATTTGGAAATGGCAAAGCTGAAAAACCATACAAAAGAATTGTTTTTCATGAAATTACCAAAAGCGCAATTGAGGAAGCATTAAAAACTCCACGAAAAATTGATATGGACCTTGTGGATGCGCAACAAGCTAGAAGAATTTTGGACCGACTAGTAGGATACAAACTATCCCCTCTACTTTGGAAAAAAATTCACTATGGACTTTCAGCAGGACGAGTTCAATCTGTAGCAGTTCGTTTAATCTGCGAGAAAGAAGAAGAAATTAATAAATTTAATCCAGAAGAATATTGGTCAATTGAAGCAA
>CAZUOI010000047.1:0-4189 GCA_964621945.1 uncultured Candidatus Saccharibacteria bacterium | reverse complement strand
TTTGTGAAATTTCTTCCATGCGCCCTGGAATTACTTTTATACTTTCTAGAGCCAACTTAATTTCATTCAAAGAAATTTTTTCTAATAAACCAATAGAAATAGCTGATAAAGCGTTATATATATTAAATATCCCCAAAAGTTTTAAATTGAATCTTGTGTCTTTAACTATAAAACTTATTCCGGTTTTCTCTATCTTACAGTCAACTCCTAATATTATTTTATCAACTTTTAATTTCTTGCTTTCTGTCCTAATAGAAAAACCTATTTTTTCTTTTGCCTTAAATTGTGAAAAATAATCAACATTATTATCATCAAGATTAATAATTGATTTACCGTTTCTTTTTAATGATTTAAATAACTTTCCCTTTGCTTTTTTGTAATTCTCAAATCCACCATGAGCTTCCAAGTGTTCTGGCGCTAAATTAGTAAAAACAGCTGTATCAAAATCAATAAAATTATGGCGATGTTGCTTTATCCCTTCTGAAGTTACTTCAATTAATGCATACTCGCATCCAACTTTAACCATTTCTTTTAATGTTTTTTGGATAAACATTCTGCCGGGCATTGTTAAATGATATGGATTAAGCCATTCTTTATCTGCTATTTTAATAGAAAGCGATGAAATCCAACCAACCTTAAATCCAGCTTCTTCTAATGTTTTACCAGCTAAATAAAGTGTAGTTGATTTGCCCTTAGTTCCAGTAATGCCAATTACTTTTAATTTTCTAGAAGGAAATCTGTATAAAAAAACAGCTAAAAGACCCAAAGAGAGATGATAGATAGGCTGGAAAAAATTAAATATTGGTTTAGGAATAATTTTTCTGCCTAAATTTAATAATTTATCTAATATCATATTTAAAAAATCTTCCTAATTAAATTATATGTTTTATACCAAACTTTATTAAAAATAAGATCAAATGCTCCAGAGTAAGTAATTTCTTGCCCATTAAATCCTTTTTTAAACCGTGTTACTCCTGGCCATTTTTTTTCATCAATACCAAAAAAATCATAATATTGAAAACCATTTGCTTTTGCTTGTTTGATTGCTTCCCATTGTAATAAATAAGGAGCCATTAAATTACGATAACTATAATCAGAAACCCCGTGCGAATATATTGCTGTCTTATTCCAAAAAATATTAATACTACCAGCAATAACATTGTTATCTTGCTTAGCTAAAAATATTTTTAGCATATTTGCTTTGCCTAAAACATTAACCATTTTCAAATAATGACCCCTTGGATGACTATAAAATCTATCACGCTTAGTTGTCTTAGATAGTAATCCCAAAAAACTATTAATATCTGACTGACTTTGCTCAATACTCACTCCTTTTTTTTGGGCTAGTCTAATATTATATCTAGTTTTTTGATGCATCTGGCCCAATAGTTCTTCTTCTGATTTATTCAAATCAAGAATTATTGTTTTATGAGGTTGAATTTGTTTTGATGATTCTTTAAAACCAAATTCTTTAAAACCAATTTTATTTTCTGGCTCAATTTTAAAAAATATGCTTTTTTCTTGTTTGGCAATCTGCCTAACTTGATTCAAAAAATTATCTGGCAAATTCTTAAATACTGGCCTTGGGCAATATAGATAGTTTTTAGCATAAGGTAAATTATGCTTAATGAGCAAGGCCTTAAAATCATCTGTATGAATACGCCAAATTTTATGGCCAATTGCTTCTTGATATTCCCCCCATTGCCAAGATTGTAAAAAAGAACCGTTGTTTTTAATAATAAATTGATTCCATTGTTCTTTATCCATAATTACTTACCTAAGATTTTTAAAGCTTCTTTGATGCGATCTTCTACTTTTTTAATTTTACTTGGTATTTGCTTAAGAGCTTCTCTCGCCTTATTAGTCGGATATCCTAAACTAATTAAAGCATCGATTGCTTCACTATCAGAACTTAATTGCTTAATATCCCCTACGGAAGCAAAAATCTTATCTTTTAATTCTAAAATAATTCTTTCAGCTGTTTTACTGCCAATCCCTGAAACCTTAGTTAAAAGCGTCTTTTGTCCACTAGCAATTGCCTGCTTTAATACTTTTACTGATTCTAACATCATAACTGATAAGGCTGCTTTAGGTCCTATTCCACTTACAGATATTAAAATTTCAAAAAATTCTTGTTCTTCGTGATCAATAAAACCATAAAGATCAGATATATTTTCTCGTATATGCTGATAAATAAAAAGCTCTGTCTGTTCATTGTCATTACCTAATCCATTAATCGTATTAACAGTGCAATATACACGATAACCAACACCATCAACATCAATAATTATAAATTTCTCTTTTTTTAATTTAATTTTACCTCTTAGCAAAGCAATCATATTATTATGATAGCTTAATAAAAAACATTTGACAATAAACATAGAAAGCCTTATATTTGAAAGAATAAAGGAACGAAAAATTATGCCTATAACAAAATCAGCTAAAAAAGCACTTAAACAAAACCGCAAAAAACGGGTTTTTAATGTTAAGAGAATTAGTAAAATGAGATCTTTAATTAAGGAATCTAAAATCTTAATTAATGATAAGAAAAAAGAAGAAGCGCTTAAAATTTTGCCTCAAGTTTATAAGGCGATTGATAAAGCTGCTAAACGCGGGGTTATTAAAAAAAATACAGCTAGCCGAAAAAAATCAAGATTAGTTAAAGCTATTGAGAGTATTGACACAGGAAAATAGCTTTGATATCATATGATTGTGCCTATGGGTACAATAAAATCATTTATCAAAGGCCTAAAAAGCTTTAATAAGAATAAAAAGATACTGCTCATTGCAGCAGTTGTTTTATTTTGCCTAAGTTTTACTTTAATTGAGCCAGTTAAGGGAATAATCAATAAAGGTGAATTAGAGAATGTTGGGAGGGAATGGGGCGAAGAAAATAACTTAATGACAAACACGCTAACTAGTTTAATCAACCAATCTAATTATACGGATAGCTCAAACCAAAATGTCTATGAAGATGAGCAGGGTTTAATGGTTATGCAAACTAACGCGCTTTTGGCGCAAACGAATCCAATTACATTCATAAGTCAAAAAGCTAGAACAGAAACCATATCCTATATCGTCCAAGGAGGAGACACAACTTCAAACATCGCCGCTTCCTTTGGGATTACACTTAATACTCTTTTATGGGTCAATGATCTTACAAGTTTAAGTCTTATTAGACCTGGAGACGAATTATTAATTCTTCCATTTACTGGAACTCTTCACAAAGTTAAAAACAATGAGACAATCAGCTCTATTGCTAAATATTATAAAGCTGAAGGTGAAAAGATTATTGCATTCAATGATCTGCCAGCTAATGGAGACATTCAAATAGGTCAAAAACTAATAATTCCTGATGGTCAAATGCCAGCGCCTGTTAAACCAACAATAAGAAGAACAGCATCCCAAACCTATGTGACTGGAACAGGTACTGGAAAAAGCAGAAGCTATCCTTATGGACAATGCACTTGGTATGTAGCTCAGAAAACATATGTCCCATGGTCAGGTCATGCTAAAGCCTGGTTAGTTAATGCCAGAAGCTATGGATTTAAAACAGGAACAACTCCACAAGCAGGAGCAATTATATCTTTAAGCGGAAGCAATTGGCTATCACGCACATATGGTCATGTTGGTTATGTTGAATCAGTCAATGGAAACTGGGTTACTTTTTCAGAAATGAACCATCTTGGCTGGGCTATAAAAAGCGTTCGGACAATAAATAAAAATAGCTCAAGTATTTTAGGGTATATTTATTAATATTAAAAATACACACGGGATAATAAAAAGACCCTCTTGATTAAGAAGGTCTTTTTATTTTGTAAACAATAAACTATTAATAATCCTGTTTGCTACATTTTAAACAAGTTTTTGCTTCTGGAACAATCTTTAGACGCTTCAGCTCAATCTCTTTCTTGCATTTCTCGCAGATACCATAAGTATTTGATTTAATCTTGTCTAAAGCGTTATTGATATCCTTTAAACGCAATTCTAAAGTATGCTCAACTGATAAAAGATTTTCATATTCTTCTATTTTTTCAGCATTTTCATCGTTATGGGAACGATTAATTCCAAAGAAGGGAAAACGAGTAAGCCAGTTCCCTTTTATTTTAGTATCTCGGATGGCAAAAGACTTAAGATCTTTTATTAATTTTGTCTTTTCTTTTTCTAAATTACTCTTCAATTGTTTTTG
>CAZUOI010000046.1:0-4255 GCA_964621945.1 uncultured Candidatus Saccharibacteria bacterium | reverse complement strand
CATGATTGTAATGGATAATTAATATTTAATCTATTCCAAAAAACTCCTGAAACAATACGACTATCTTCATATAAAGGAACTTCTCTTTCAATAATACTTGCCATAATAATTATTTCTTCAATTGTCTTCTTTTGTCTTTCTATTTCATTTTTTAAACTATCACTTAACTTATTATTAAAATTCTCTTCTATTATATTAAGGATATCATCTAAATCCATTTTTTTATTAAACTCATAAGTATCGGGAAATAGATATCCTTCTAAATCAGATTGAATTGATAATTCACCTGCTTCAATTAAGCCAGCTTCAGCTAAACGAGCGTCAATCTGCCTTATATTAAATCCTTCGGGAATAGTTATTTTTATTTCCCTTGGAATTACATCTCCTTTAAATATTTTATCAGCTATTTGAATAATATTTAAATTAGAATTAAAAGAATATTCTCCTGCTTGTAAATGACCTGCTAATCCTTTGTAGAAAACATAAAAAGTAAACCAAATGCTGTTTTGTATAATCCCATCTTTTTCTAAATTAGCTGAAATTACTTTTAAACCATCTCCTTTTTCTACAATAAAGATTTTTTCAATATTTTGATCATTCAAAGGAGCGCTCATTTGATACTTGATAAAATAATAAGTGCTT
Organism: uncultured Candidatus Saccharibacteria bacterium; assembly: GCA_964621945.1. Taxonomy (GTDB): domain Bacteria; phylum Patescibacteriota; class Minisyncoccia; order Portnoybacterales; family UBA2143; genus JAHJQT01. The sequence goes on along the minus strand of CAZUOI010000046.1, from coordinate 3,613 downwards.
AGGAAAATAATACAAACAACTAAAAAAAACGAAGTTAAAACAATAATAAAACGTTTTTTGTTATTTATTTTAATCTTTTTTTTATTTTTCTTTTTCATTTATTATTTACCTAATCTTCTTTCCCTTCTTTGAAATTCCTTTATGGCTTTAATAAACTCATTTCTTCCAAAATCAGGATAAAATCCTTTAGGAAAATATAATTGTGAATTAGTAGTATGCCACATCATAAATCCAGCGCTATTATGAGGATCGTCATGACTTCCTGTTCTGATTAATAAATCAACAGGCGGTAAATCATGAGTCCAAAGATGTTTTTTTAATAACTCTGAAGTTATTTTTAAATTTTTATTAACTCTTGCTTCTTTAGTAACACCTTTAATAGCTTCAAGCATTTCATGAACTCCACTATAGGCAATAAAAAAATTAAGTTTACGCTGATGATGATTTTTAGTTTTTTCAATTAATTCTTTAGCCGCTTTAATACCTGTTTTAGGCAAAATCTCTTGCCAACGACCAATGACACTTACTTTTACTTCATTTTTATAAATATCCTTGTTTTTGGCTAACTTCTTAAAATATCTTTCGTAAATCCTAAAAAGATTATTAATTTCTATTTTAGCTCTCTCAGTTAAATTGCTATATGAACCTCCCCACCAGGACAAACATTTTAATCCCAAATCAAAAGCTGTTTGAACTTGTTCTTCAGTTTTTTTTGCTCCTGCTAAATGTCCACGCCAAGGAGCTAATCCTTTATTTTTTGCCCAACGACGATTACCATCAGGAACAATCGCTACATGATTTGGAAGATTCTCTCTATTTTTTTCGATTATCATAATTAATTTTATCAAAAATTAAACTAGGAAGATAAATAATATTCCCGGCGCTATTTTATTTTATCAAAATAGATGAAATAAGACAATATGTAAAGCGTAAAAAAGTACAAAGACTTGACTTCTTAATCATAGTCATATATAATACAGGCATACGTAAGTTTTATAAGTTTTCTCTTTCCTTATGCGTAAGTGTAAGTCAAAAAGCAAAAACTCTAAAGAAGTCGACTTACGCTTAACAATATAAAGAAAGAAAATATGGCTAAGAAATTATATGTTGGTGGTTTATCTTATGATACCACCGAAGATTCCTTAAAAGAAGCTTTTGCCAAGGCTGGAGCAGTTGAGTCAGCAATTATTATTACTGACAAAATGTCTGGTCGTTCAAAAGGATTTGGCTTTGTAGAGTTCTCTTCTGATGAAGATGCTCAAAAAGCCATTGAGATGTGGAATGGCAAAGAATTTGAAGGAAGAAGTCTTACCGTTAATGAAGCTCGTCCAATGGAAGAGCGTCCACGAAGAGATTTCAATCGAGGCGGTGGCGGTGGCGGTGGAAACAATAATCGTTGGTAGTCACCTCTCAAATAAAAACAACCCTGATTTATCAGGGTTGTTTTTATTTTAATAATAATTATAAAGATTTTAATTTCCCTTTTGCTTCTTTTATTAACTTATATCCTTTTCTTTTAAGAATTTTATTGAATTCTCTGTTTATTCTTTTGAAACAAACTGGTCCTTCTTTTTCAAAAGTTGTAGCTATTTGAACGGCATCTGCTCCAGCAAGTAAAAATTCAAAAGCATCTAATCCTGATTTTATCCCGCCCACTCCGATAATAGATACTTTATTTCTTAAAAGTTCGTAAAAAGCTCTAACATTCCCCAAGGCTATTGGTTTTATATAATCTCCACAAAGGCCTCCAAATCCTTTTTTAGGTTTTATTATTGATGTTTCTGTTTTAGGATTAATGACTAAAGTATTTCCTATTGAATTTATGCAAGTAATAAAAGAGATCTTATATTTCTTTATTAATTCCGCTATTTGTTTTTGATGAACAAAATCAAAATAAGGTGGAAGTTTTAGACCAATTGGTTTTTTGCCTAGATTAGAAATCTTTTTCAGAATTTTTTCTACTTGTTTAAAATCATATCCAATTTGCGGTTTTCCTTCTATATTAGGACAAGATAAATTTATTTCTATTAAATCAACTTTGCTTTTTTGAAAAGCTGAAGTTATCTTTATGTAATCTTTATCACAAAAGCCAGCTACGCTAGCAATTATTGGTTTATTATACTTTTTTAAATTAGAGGCAAATTCTATGTATTTTTGATAACCCAAATTAGGCAAGCCCATGCTTTGGATAGAACCTAATGGAAGTCGCTTATATCTCGGTTCCAAATTCCCTTCTCTTGATTCAATTGTGCAGGACTTCATCATAATTGCAGATGAATCTGATTTAGCAATAATTTCTAATTCTTCAAATGTTGAATTATTCGGACCAGAAGCGTTAAAAATATATGAATCTAATTTTATATTAGCTATTTTAGTTTTAAACATTAACTTGATTTATAAAATTCATTATTCTTTGTTTCTTTTCTTTTTCTTGTTTTGCCTTAAAGTAAATTTCTAAAAATACAATTTTTTGTTCAGTCGGGAAATAAGCATAAATAATGCGAATACCACTTTTCGCTCCACGACCCTTTAAGCTTTTGCATTGAAATTTTTTGACTTTAAAAAATTGCAATTCTACAGTATTGCCAACTCCTTGAATTTTAAAAATGCTTCTACTGTCAATATTTTTTATATGAAATAATTCAATCCGATATCTTTTATTAACTTCTAGATCATCATGTAAAGAAGAAAACTTCTTTAAAAGTTTTTTAAAATCACGTAAAAATTCTTTTGTTTTTTCATAATTCATCATCATACTGTCTTACAGAAAACTCATCTGTTCGAGAGAAAACAGCTTCATAATTAATTGATTGTAAATTATCAGTACCAATCCATGGAACATCTTTATGAGAGTATTCTTTTATTTTAGTTGCATTAAAATCTTTAAATCGTTCAATTTCCCAATCAATAAGATCTTTTTCGCGAGCTGAGAAATTTGATAAATCTGCTTTTCTAAGTGGAAGATACTTTTTTTGATCATGTTGAAAATATTTTTTTACAACAGGTACTAAATCTCCATTTTTTTCCATCTCTTTTACTATTTCTGGAAATGCAACAGGTGTTGGTCCAAAGTGATTTTTTATATACTTTGCGCCCATTATTTGTTCTTCAAATTTTTCGTAAAAATCAAAATCAATAAAATACATTAATTTGCATACAACTGCCTCACCAATATTTGGTCTGGCACCAATACATTCTAATATATATAAAAGCACTTCTTTAAACTTTTTAACTTTTTCTTGTGGAACAGAAATTCGCATTTCTTGCTTTTGTTTTTTTAACTTTACTTGTTTTACTTTCTTTTCAAGCTTTATTTTTGGCGATAAATTTTCCTTTTCAACTAAAAAATCTTCCAAAGATAAACCAAAAAATCGTGCTAACTTTTGCGCTTCTTCTACAAGCATTTTACGCTCACCTTTTTCAATCTGCGCATAAGTTGGACGCGATAAACCAATTTTTTTTGCTAAAAATTCTTGACTTATATTATGTTTTTGACGAAGTTTTTTTAAAAATGTAGTCATATTTTTAAATAAAATTATTGTTTATATTTTTCAGTGTAGCAAATGTAAAAAATCCTGTCAAGTAAAATGTTGAGTATTTTTACAAATTATTT
>CAZUOI010000045.1:0-4417 GCA_964621945.1 uncultured Candidatus Saccharibacteria bacterium | reverse complement strand
CCCGCGAATGCTGGGGCGAACCCATTTCTAAACATTGAGCGGGTAGAGGGAGTCGAACCCTCGTCGTCTGGTTGGAAACCAAAAATAATAACCACTATACGATACCCGCCTTCGCTCGCTAAAGCGAGCTACGGCGAGGCAATGCCCGCTGGCTCGCGACAGCGAGATTCTGGTCGGGGTGACAGGATTCGAACCTGCGATTTCTTCGTCCCAAACGAAGCGCCTTAGCCACTAGGCTACACCCCGATATATTAATATATTAACTTAAAATAAATAATCAGTCAATTATCTAATTTGGCTTGATTTTCTTATTATGATATAATCAAGATAATGCTTATTGGAAAAATATCAAAATCACTAAAATGTAAAAAATATAATCTGACCTTATGGCAATGCCCAAGTTTTTTATTTCTTTTAACCGGACTGATTATTATTATAACAATGATCAGCTCTTATTTAATTGCTGTAAGATATACTCAACCCGAAATAGTCGCCTTAATCGTTATAGGCATAACAGTTGTCCTATTAATTATTAATCATTTCATAATCCAAAGCGTTGAAAAATTAGCAGAAGCGAATAAAATGAAAACAGAATTTATCGGTATTGTTTCGCATCAACTAAGAACTCCACTAACCGGAATAAAATGGACTATTAATTTAATAATGCGCGAGAAAGGAAAGCTTGATGAACATTGTCTTCAAGAATTAAAAGAAATAAGCGAAAATAATGAACGAATGATAAAATTAGTAAATGATTTGCTTGATGTTACTAAAATAGAGCAAGGGCAATTAAGCTTTAAACCAGAAAAAGTTTCTATCGAAGCATTATTTAAAAACATCATCAAAGAATATACTCCTATAGCAAAAGCAAAAAATATTGAAATAAATCTAGAAACAGAAATAAACTCTTTATCTGTCTTAATTGATAAACAACGCATAGAAATAGTTATACGCAATTTAATAGATAATGCTATTAAATATATTAAAAATAAAGGAGAAATAAAAATCCACTTAACCAAAAAAAACAAATCAATCAGATGTGAAATAAAGGATAATGGCGTAGGCATACCTAAAGATGACCATAAAAATATTTTTCAAAAGTTCTTTAGAAGCAGAAATATTATGAAAAATGAAACAGTTGGCACTGGCCTTGGATTATTTATAGCAAAATCAATTATTAAAGAATCAAAAGGTAGAATAGGTTTTCATAGCAAAGAAAACAAAGGATCAACTTTTTGGTTTAAAATACCAATTAATTAAAATAAAAATATATGAAAACAATTCTTTTTATTGAAGACGAACCCACAATACAAAAATCAATAAGTAGATTTTTAGAAGAGGAGGGGTATCAAGTTAAAAGTGCTTTAGATGGAGACATTGGATTAAAAACAGCAAAAAAAATACAACCAGATTTAATATTGCTTGATTTAATTCTACCCAAAAAAGACGGTTTTGAAGTATTAAAAGAGCTAAAAAAAGAAGAAGCAACTAAAAATATACCTGTTATTGCGCTAACTAATTTAGAAGAAAGCGCTAATATAGAAAAAGTTCTTTCTTTAGGCGCCGCTGCTTATTTAATTAAAGCGAATTATAGTCTAGAAGAAATAACTGAGAAAATAAAACAAATACTAGAATAATTAGATTATGAAAGTTGAAGATTCACAGCTAAAAGCGTTTATTATTGACGCCGGACTAATCAAAAAAGAAGTGCTTCTTAAAGCCGAAGAAAAAGCTAAAAAAATTAAAAAAGAATTAGCTGATTTTTTAGTTAAAGAAAAACTATTAACAAAAGAACAATTAATTAAACTTCAAGCTTATATCTTAGGCATTCCTTTTGTTAATTTAGAAAAAGAAAATATTCCCAAAGATGTTCTTCAGATAATTCCAGAACCTATTGCTAAACAGCACAATATTGTCCCTTTTAGAAAAAAAGGCAAGAATTTGGAAGTTGCTATGCTTGACCCAAAAGACCTTCAAACGATTGAATTTATAAAAAAGAAATCAGATTTAAAAATACTTCCACGACTAACTAATCCGAACAGCATTAAAAATGCTCTAAGCCAATATCAAAAAAGCTTAGAAGCAGAATTTGGAGAATTAATTAAAGAAGAATCAAAAATAGTTGCTTTACCTCATAAAAAAGATAAAGAAACAAAAGAAGATTTAGCAAAGGCAGCTGAGCAAATGCCTATTATTAAAATAGTTGATACACTTTTAAAGCATGCTATTTTACAACAAGCTTCTGATATACACATTGAACCGCTTGAAAAAGAAGTAATTGTTCGTTACAGAATTGATGGCATTCTGCACGATGCAATGACTCTGCCACACAAGCTTCATTCTGGAATAATAGCGCGTATTAAAGTGCTGTCAAATTTAAAGCTTGATGAACATAGATTGCCACAAGATGGAAGATTTAATATTAAAACTGAGGATTATAAAATATCATTTCGGGTTTCAATGCTTCCTGTTTATGACGGAGAAAAAGCTGTTTTGCGCTTACTCCCTGAAGACGCCAAGGGATTAACTCTAGAAAATCTTGGATTTAGAGACAGGGCCTTAGAAAAAGTTCATCGGAATATAAAAAAGCCGAACGGCATGATCTTGGTTACAGGGCCAACTGGTTGCGGGAAAACAACAACTCTTTATACAATTATGGATATCCTTAATGAGCCGGGAGTTAATATCTCGACCGTTGAAGACCCTATTGAATACAGAATGACAAGAATCAATCAAACACAAGTTAAACCAAAAATTGGCTTAACGTTTGTAAATGGATTGCGAGCTCTTGTTCGCCAAGACCCCGACATTATTATGGTTGGAGAGATTAGAGACAGCGAAACAGCTGGGTTGGCTATCAATGCCGCTTTAACTGGACATTTAGTATTTTCAACCCTTCATACAAATAGCGCGGCTGGCTCTTTTTCACGTTTAATTGATATGAAAGCAGAGCCATTTCTAATTTCATCAACAGCCAATCTTATTATTGCTCAGAGATTAGTCAGAAAAATATACCCCGACACAAAACAAAAATATATATTAAGTTCTAATGAAATAAAAAGCTTAAGCAAAGAAATTGATTTAGAAAAAATTCTTCAAATTTTAAAAAATGAAAAAATTATTAAACCAAAAGACGACTGGAATAATATAGAATTTTACAAGCCAGGAAAATCAAATGACTGCCCTGACGGATATAAAGGACGAATCGGCATCTATGAGGTTTTAGAGGTCAATGAAACAATTAAAAATATTATCATTAAAGAAGCGCCAACAAACGAAATTGAGGCACAAGCAAAGAAGGACGGTATGATCACAATGTTAGAAGACGGATTTATCAAAGCAGTTCAAGGCATCACAAGTATTGAGGAAGTTTTAAGAGTAACTAAGGAATAGATATTATGCCTTCTTACATATACACGGCTAAAAATAAAAAAGGCGAGAGTCAAACTAATCATTTAATAGCTGTTAACAAGCATGAGTTAGCAGTTGTTTTAAGGAATCAAGGACTAGTTTTAGTTTCAGTAGAAGTAGCTGGCAAAAAAAAAGAAGCAGGATATTATTTAAATATAATTAAAAGGATCAAAGAATTAGGAACGGTATCTTTAGTTGAAAAGATGATGTTTAGTCGACATCTTTCAGTAATGATTGATGCAGGACTATCGCTTAATCAAGCGCTTAAAATACTTGCTAAACAGGCAAAGAGTCCTAGATTTAAAAAAATTATCAGTCGGGTTGAAATAGATGTTAGTCGGGGAAAAACATTTAGCGAGTCATTAAAAAAATATCCGAAAATATTCAACGAATTATATACAAACATGATTGAGGTTGGCGAAACTGGAGGTAGTCTAAGCGAAATCTTAAAAATACTCGCTAAGCAAATGAAAAAAAATCATGAGTTAGTTAGTCGGGTTAGAGGAGCTATGACGTATCCTGCAGTTATTGTCATCGCCATGATTGGCATAGGCATATTAATGATGATTATGGTTGTGCCAAAATTAACTGAAGTATTTGAAGAGCTAAATGTAGAACTTCCTTTAAGTACACGTATCATTCTACTAATCAGTAGCTTGCTTAAAGACAATATTGTTCTTGGAATAATTATTATAATTTCCCTCGCTTTTATAATAAAATTAGCAGTTAGAAATAAGAATATAAAAAGAACACTTCATGGAATATATCTTCATATCCCTATTTTTGGCTCTTTAATAAGAAAAGTTAATTCAGCGCGTCTGGCAAGAACATTAAGCTCTTTAATTGAAAGTGGCGTACCGATAGTTAAATCTCTTAAAGTAGTAGCTGGCACATTATCAAATATTCATTTTAGAGAAGCGCTTTTTAATGCTGCTAAAGAAATCCAGAAAGGAGAAAAAATGAGTAAATCATTCGGTAAATATGAAAACCTTTACACGCCAATGGT
>CAZUOI010000044.1:0-4422 GCA_964621945.1 uncultured Candidatus Saccharibacteria bacterium | reverse complement strand
TTAACTAAATTTACATCATTAATATTAATATGTAGAGTTCCATAAGGCAATTGATGTGGATCTCTTTTTCTTTTACTGCTTTTACTAATCTGTGTTTGAGAAGGACTAAATTGTTTTTTTGGAATTTTTGTAATTTTTGACCAATGAGTAATAGTTTTATTTTCTTCAATATTAGGATGAAGATGAACTCTTGCTGTAAACTTCTTTTCGCTAACAAGACAAATTTCTCTAAAAAATCTCATGATAATCCTAATCATTTCTGTATCAGAATTAGCAAAACGAGCAGACCATCTATTTCTTTTATTTCCTTCTGCCCAATAAAGAGCAACTCCTATTAAATGCAATTCTTTCTTTGTTAATCTTTTAATATCCTTAGATGCAGATAATTGAGCTTTTTTTGCTTTTTCTCTAGCTAAAACTGCTCGCTGCTTATTAAATCTAGTAATACTTTCTGCCCAACCTTTTCTAGTTTTATCCCAAAATTTCTTTTCTATTTCTGGAGACATTTTTATGTCTCTCAACCACACAGAAAGCGTACCTTTAGAAATATTCAAAATTTTAACAATTTCATTGTAACTCTTACCTTTTTTACGCAAGGAAATTGCTTTTGATTTATCTTGTCTCATATAATTGAACCTTCAAATATATCTATCTTTATTATATCTCGTTAGTTCAATAAAAACAAGTATTGTATTGTGGATAACTGTGCCGGGGGTGGGAGTCGAACCCACTACCTCAATTTTTTCAGAATTGCACTCTACCGATGAGTTACCCCGGCATATATTTAATTGGTGGACCGTGCCGGAGTCGAACCGGCGACCCCTTGCCTGCCAGGCAAGTGCTCTGACCAGCTGAGCTAACGGCCCGCGAATTTTGGACCATTTCTTAGCCCCGTTATCCAACGGGGCATAATATTTATTGCCAATCGCTTCACTCTTGGATAAATATTATGTACCCTCGGCAGGAATTGAACCTGCGACCTACGCGTTAGGAGTGCGTTGCTCTATCCGCTGAGCTACGAGGGCAAGTTCCCTGTCATCTATATAATATAATGTTTGACTAATTTAAGTCAATGGAATATACTAAATGTAAATAAGTATAAATCAAAATTTAAAATATGGAAAAATCACCGGTAGTACAAGTTATTAAAAAAGTTAGTCCTGCTGTCGTGAGCATTGTCATTAGTAAGGATCTTCCCAAAATTAGAAAATATCATATTCAACCTTTTGATGAATTTTTAGGACAGTATGGTCCTCCAATCACTCAATATCGCCAAGAAGGAAAACAAAAAGTTAAAATTGGTGGCGGGAGTGGTTTTTTTGTTTCATCAGATGGCATCATTATTACAAACAGACACGTTATCGTTTCGCCTGAAGTAGATTACACAATTGTTACATCTGATGAGAAGGAATATAAGGCAGAAATACTGGCCCGAGACCCCGTTAACGATGTTGCAATTATTAAAATTAAAAACGCTAAGAATAAGAAATTTCCTACTTTAGAATTGGGCGACTCTGATAAGGTAGAATTAGGACAAAGTGTTATTGCTATTGGTAATGCCTTAGGAGCTTTCAGTAATACTGTTTCAACTGGAGTTGTTTCAGGACTTAGTCGATTTATCACAGCTCATGATGGGATTTCTGGACAAGCAGCTGAATTAAGAGGATTAGTCCAAACAGACGCTGCAATTAATCCAGGAAATTCAGGCGGACCACTCCTTGACCATGATGGCAAAGTTATTGCTATTAATGTAGCGATTGTTATGGGAGCTCAGAATATAGGATTTGCTATTCCTATTGATAACGCTAAAAAAGATTTGGTTGATTTAAAAAAACACGGCAGAATTATTCAGCCATTTTTAGGTGTTAGATATATACCTATTAGCAAACAGCTTCAAGAAAGTTTTGCGCAAAGATTTAATATTCGCATACCTATTGATCATGGCGCTTTAGTTATAAAAGAGCCAAACATTGGAGATCCAGCAGTAGTTCCTAATAGTCCAGCAGACAAAGCAGGTATAATTGAGAATGATATTATTCTTGAATTTGATAAAATAAAAATTAATGAAAAGAAACCATTGCAAGAATTAATACATAAACACAAACCAGGAGATATTATTAAGGTAAAAATATTGAGAGGAGATAAAATAGGAACAACAACTTTAAAATTGGAAGAAAGAAAATAGGCAAAGACTTTACTCTGCCTGAGAACAAAGCCCTCTAAAATTTTAGAGGGCTTTTGTTTTCTAAAAATAGATTTTTAAATTAACCAACAATAAAATAATAGATATAAAAAACAATAGGCAAAATCCACTGAAAAGCGAAAAATATAAAAAACAATAAAATAAACATTCCATATTGTTCCAAAAACATTCTTATATCTCTCGAAGAGTCAGGTAAAAAAGTAAACAAAATTTTAGAGCCATCAAGTGGAGGAATTGGAATTAAATTAAAAATAGCTAAAAGAATATTTAGAAAGACAATTAAGCTAAAAATCTGAGCCATTTCTGCTGGAATAAATAACCCAGATGAATTAAAACGCAAAACTAACCCGAAAATTAAGGCGATTAAAAGATTTGCCGATGGACCAGCTGCTGCTACTTTAGCTATTCCATATTTTTGATCACGAAGATTATTAGGATTAAAAGGAACGGGTTTTGCCCATCCAAAAATCGCTTGTCCTCCAGAAAAAACAAAAATCATAAAAGGAACTACTAAAGAACCCCAAATATCTAAATGTTTTAGAGGATTAAGTGTTAATCGACCGTAATTTTTAGCTGTTGAATCGCCTAAACGAAATGCCATCCATCCATGAGCAAATTCATGAATAACAATTGACATTAGAAGAACAGCTAATTGAAAAATTAGGAGAGTAAATGATTCCATAAGGTCTTGAAAAAATATATTTTAAATGTTAAGATAATTTTAATATGTCTAGAAGATGTACTGTTTGCGGTAAAAAATCGATGGTTGCGGTTACACGCAAGAAGTTACGTGGTCAGTATAACCCAACCGGTAAAAAAAGAAAATACCCTAATTTACAATGGGTTCGTCTTGAAAATGGTAAAAGAGTTAAAGCTTGCGCTAAATGCATCAAGACAATGAGTAAAACTAAATAATTTATATAAGTTCACAAATAAAAAACGCCTTGCCAAGCGTTTTTTTATTTGCTCGGCAAGGCGCAATACTATGCATCGATTCTTTTACAATTGCAGGCTGACTTAATTCCATAACGCCAACCACTATTAGTTTGTTGTACTTCGGGGAAAGTAAGAACTTTGACTCCCTTGGGGATCAGTATAAAGAGCCATTTCTTACCACTTTTATGCATCTCTTTTTTGTTCGGAGACCAAAAAAACGCGATGAAGCCGTTTCTTAGGCCAACATGTGTTGCATTTTCAGGAATTTCGTACTTCTTGTTAGGATCTAATTTTGCGTTCTTTCCGATCTTGTCAAATCTTGGCATAATCCCCTCCTTATGAAATGATTAATAAAATAAAAAAGAACTTACTTATAAATTTATAATAATATACTTATAAATTTATGTCAAGCCCGCCCGGCGGGGTCAACTCTATTCTTTAATTCCATCCAAATTTACATCGTATAATATTGCTTCTGGAATTAATCTATATCTAACTATTTCTTTAGAATTAAACCAAATTTTAATTTCTTTTTCTGCTTCTTCAACGCTTGCCGAAGCGTGAACTAAATTTCTGATTGCCCGATCATCAGTATCGGCTAAGGAATAAGAATCAATTGTAAAATCACCTCTGATTGTTCCCACGTCAGAAGATAATGGCTCTGTTGCTCCAGTAATTTTTCTAATAACACCTATTGCTTCATTGCCCTGCCAAATCATAGCAATAACAGGACCAGCTATCATAAAATCTTGCAATCTTTTCAAAACAACCATGCCTACTTTTTTTGGTTCACTATAAGGAGGATTTATTCCCTTCTTTTTATACGCTTCAATAGATTTTCTTCCTACATCTTCAAGCCATCCATCAAATACTAAATAATGACTCTTTATTTGCTCTTTATTTGGAATAAAGAATTTTAAAGCTATTAATTTTAATCCTGTTCTTTCATATCTTTTTATCACTTCTCCAATCAGTGAACGCTGAATTCCATCTGGCTTAATTAAAACTAAACTTCTTTCTTTTTGTCTTAAATTTTTATTCATATGCGGTTAGTATATCAAACAAAATTCCGTTCGTCAAAATTTTTATATCTCCATCTTCATCTGTCCTATAAATAACAGAATTTTTTAAACGCTCTAAAACTTCATCATTAGGATGCTTATATTGATTATCTCTACCAACAGAAATAACTGACGCTTGCGGATTAATCATTTCAACAAAATTATAACTGCTTGATGTCTTGCTTCCATGATGAGGCGCTTTCAAAATATCTGATTCTAAAT
>CAZUOI010000043.1:0-4504 GCA_964621945.1 uncultured Candidatus Saccharibacteria bacterium | reverse complement strand
ATCAAAATGAACTGAATCATATCCAGCTTCAATCGCTTCTTTAACAATCTCGAATGACTTACCATGATCCAAATGCAAAACTATTGGTAATCCTGTTTCTTTTCTATAAGCATCTATCACAGCTTTAATTTGTTTTTTTCCTAAAAAATTGCTTTCTCCTTTGGAAGTGGCAACTATAACTGGACTTTTAAGATTCTGAGCAGCCTGAATAATCGCTTTCGTTTGTTCTAGATTAGAAACATTAAAAGCTCCTATGGCGTATTTATTTTCTTTTGCTTTTTTAAATATATCTAACATAATTAAAATGTTACATGTCCTTTATCTAAATTTTCCATCATTATTTTATCTAAGACATCTTCCCCCATATATTCAATAAAAATTTTATTCCATAATGCTTCTTGTTGATGATACAAATATTTTGATTCAAATCCAGCTTGCTGTAATAAAGCAATGCCATTATCGAATAAATCAAAACTTATTAAAACTTTTTTCTTTGAATGATTAAAAGGAAAATATTCTCCAGCTGTATCTAATTCATTCCAAAAATCAAGGCATGAAAATTCAAATCGTTTCGCAAATTTTTGAATAATTTTAGCAGCTTTTGTATAATACCATGCTTCTGGACTAATATGAGGCTCAGCCAGGCGAGGATCCTGACTATTTTTTTTAGCTAAATATTTAGGCACAATTCGCCAACTCATCTTATCATGATTAGGTAACGGATCGCTTGTTACTCCTACTTTCAAAGCTCCTATCATTTTATCTGCAAAATTTTTATCTTTAGAATATGACTCAAATAATCTTGCGTGCCAATCTGTCTCATGGATATAGTGAAGAGTCATAAAAAAAAGATACATAATCTCCCCTTTTAATTGCTTCTCAACTGGGATAATAAAAACAAGACCTAATTCTTTCAAATGACTCATGTGATGAAGTTTCTTTCCTAAAAACTCTTTACCAATCCCTCCCCATTTTTCAGGCAAAGCCATTACTTTTATTTCTCTTTCTTCAAAATCTTCTTTCTTTAATTCTTTATATGGCTCGAAAAAAGTATTGTTAAGCCATTCACTATCTTCAATGAAACGCAAAGCAGCAAATATTTCAAAAAGATTTTCTTTTTCAAGCATTTTATCAATATCGTTTCCATAACCTAAACTTTGCATTATTTTTTTGGGAGGATTTAATCTTAATAATTCCTTTGCTTTTTCTTCCTTAAGATAAAATCCGATAGGACTACCAGCTAATTCATTGGCAGTATTAATTAAACTACGACAACCAACTGTTGTAGAAAAATCAGGTTTATAGAAATATTTAAGAAGTATTTTATCATCTTCTTCAACTTTTTTAATCAAAGCTTTATAAACATTTTCTGCCTTGGCATTAAAAGGCGCTTTATCTTTGCCAAATCCTAATTCTATTAACTTTTTTCTAATTTTAAAATCATTATCCTGAACAATCTTGCTAATAACATTTTTCTTCTTACTTATTTTTTCCATCTTTTTTTCCAAATCCAAAACCACCTTCTCAGAAGTTCTCAATAACTTAGCTAATTTTTTTGTTTCTAAACTCATTATATTTTCTCCTTCTTTACTTCTACTTTCTCCCATTCTCCCCATTTATCCTTTTTTAATAATCCATTAGTCGCGCCCATTTTTTGGATAACAGATGTAGCATTAGCAGTTCCTAATTGAATGGCATGAGCAATATCATTTTTTTCAATATAGCCAGCTATAAAAGCTGATGAAAAAGCATCACCGGCTCCAGTTCTATCAACCAAACCAGATTCTGGAATACCAGCAGAATAATAATATTGACCATCTGAAACTTTTACTCCTTCTGGACCTTTAGTCATTACCGCTATTCCTTTAACTAATTTATTTAATTCATCAAAAATTTCTTTTTCTTTATTAAAATCAATTTGAGTTAGAAGAGATGCTTCTTCTTGATTAACAATCAATACATCTATTTTATCTAATAAGGAACGAGTTTTTTCTAATCCTTCACCTAATTGACTTTGACCAACTGGACTAGCAGCTATCTTAATATTATTCTTAACAGCAAAATTTAATAAAGAATCTAATGATTTATATGCATTACCAGACAAAGAACCAGCATAAATCCATTTAGTTTCAATTTTATCAAATGGAATATCTTGATCAGTCATTTCGTGACAAGCTCCTAATTTCTTTAAAATACTTCTTCCAACTTCTGGTAAAGAAAGAATTACCGAAAAAGCAGTTGTATATTTATCTGTTTCAATTAATAGATTATCACTTACTCCATGAGATATAAGTTCGTCTCTAATCATTTGACCGGGATAATCTTTACCAACCAATCCCAAATAAGCTGTTTTTAATCCTTGATTTGCAAAAGTCACAGCTGCATTGGTTCCGCAACCACCCATAGCAAAATCAATACTATCTACTTTCATTTTTGAACCTAAAGAAATACAAAGTCCCTTCTTAGTAGAAAATTTTTCATCCTCAACTACTTGCAAATCTTTACTGCTCATAAAAACATCTTGAGTAGCCGAACCAAATGTGATAATATCGTACTTCATTTATTTTCTTTTAATTACCTTTTTAACTGCTTCTTTAATATTTTTAGCCACTAAACCAAATACTTCCATTAATTCATCTGTTCCTCCTGATTCACCAAATCTATCTTGAACACCAATCATTTCTATAGGAGTTGGTTGATTTTTACCTAAAACTTCTGCTACAGCAGAACCCATACCACCCATTACTTGATGATCTTCAGCTGTCACAATCGCACCTGTTTTTTTAGCTGTTTCAATTATTGTTTTCTCATCCATAGGTTTGATTGTATGATTATTAACTACTTCAACTGAAATTCCTTCTTTTTCTAATTCATCAGCAGCTAATAGAGCTTCATGAACTGTTGGTCCACAAGCAATTATTGAAATATCTTTCCCTTCTCTAAAAATTTGAGCCTTACCAATTTCAAAAGGAGTTTTATCTGTCGTAAAAATAGGGGTAGCTTCTCTGGCGAATCTTAAGTAAACAGGACCTTCCATCTCTCCAGCTGCAATTGTAGCTTTCTGTGTCTCAATCATATCACAGGGTGCTAAAACCGTCATATTAGGCAAACAACGTGTTATGGCAATATCTTCTAATCCTTGATGAGTTGCCCCATCAGCACCAACAGAAACACCAGCATGAGCACCAGTAAATTTAACGTTAACCTTATTATAGGCCACACTAATACGAACTTGATCCCAATTACGTCCAGGACAAAAAACTGAATAAGTAGAAGCAAAAGGAACTTTTCCTGATAAAGCTAATCCCACGGCAATGCATATCATATTTTGTTCAGCTATACCTACTTGAATAAATCTATCTGGAAATTCTTTTCTAAACCAATCACATCTAGTTGAACCAGTTAAATCAGCTCCTAAAACTACTACATTAGGATTTTTCTTACCTAACTCTACTAACCCATGACCATACCCATCACGAGTTGGTTTTTTTTCTAATTTTTCTTTGCTATATAGATCTTTTGATAAATTCATATTTTTAAAATTATTCATGTTCACTTTTAATTTTTCCATCTAATGTTCTTAAACAATTAAGCGCCTTATCAGCTTCTTCAGCACAAGGCACCTTACCGTGCCAAGAATACTTCCATTCTATAAAATCAACTCCTTTGCCAGGAATAGTATGAGCAATTATTAAGGTTGGTTTTTCAAAAATCGCTTTTGATTTATTACAAGCATCAATTATCTCTTCCATATTATGTCCATCAACATCTAAAACATGCCATCCAAATGCTTCGTATTTTTCTCTTAATGGCTCTAATGGCATAACATCTTCTGTATAACCATCAATTTGAATATTATTACGATCCATAATCTGAGTAATGTTAAATAATTTATTCTTACCTGCAAACATAGCTGCTTCCCACATTTGACCTTCATCATGTTCACCATCACTAGTTAAAGCCCAAACCCAATTATCTTTCTTATCTAATTTATTAAAAGAATAAGCCATTCCACAAGCAATAGACAAACCTTGTGCAAGAGAACCACCTGATGTTTCAATACCAAGGACTTTAGAACGATCAGGATGCCCTTGTAAATTACTTCCTAACTTCCTCAATGTTTTTAATTCTTTAATTGGAAAATATCCTGAGTGAGCTAAAACAGCATACCAAGCTGGACAGATATGAGCATTGGAGAGAACAACCATATCTCTTTCTTCCCAATCTGGTTTTTTAGGATCATGCTTAACAACGCCTCCAAAATACAAGGCAGTAAATACATCAGCCATACCTAAAGAACCTGCTGAGTGCCCTGATTTAGCCTCTAAAAGCATCTCTATGATATCCTTCCTTATTGTATTCGCTTTTTTTTCTAATTCTTTTATTGTCATATATTTATATTTTCTAATTCTTTTATTGTTTTATTTACTCTATATACCCTTCCTCAGCATAACTAAACAATTCTGTTCTACTTACTTTTTCAATTTTTGATTTATTATAATTT
>CAZUOI010000042.1:0-4750 GCA_964621945.1 uncultured Candidatus Saccharibacteria bacterium | reverse complement strand
TTGCTAATTTATTAGGACCATTTATTCCAGAAACATCAGAAAAGATTTTAAAACAAATTAAGCAAAATAAAAAAACCGAGGCATTATTTCCACGATTGTAAAAAATATTAGATTAATTTTAAAAGCTCCTGATGGGGCTTTTTTATTTCCTAACTTTCTGATACGCGAAATAAGAATAAATTAGTAGATACAATGCAGAAGCAAGTATCGGTATTATGGCAATCCAGATTGCGTATTCATTAAATAAAATTCCGGCTAGAGCAATTATTGCTGATATTTTAAATAATTTACTTCCTAATTGATGAGTCTTTTTCCAAACAACATCACTACTTAAAGTCCAAGGCGTTCTAATGCCAATAAACCAGTTTCTTTTAGCATGCTGTAGCATAATCCCAATAAAATAAAATAGAACAGCAATTGCTGGAATCATCATAATGCCCATATCAAATTTATATCCTAAATTCCAAGATATACTTAATAGGTAGATATAAAAAAGAAAAGCAATAATTAAAACAATAAACCAATCAAAATATTTTCTAAATTTTTCAATATTCCTTTTTAATGGATCTATTTTAGGGATAAAAAGAAAAAGTAAAAATAGACCTAAAGACATTAATGGCATTAAGAATAAGCCCCAACATTTTGACATATAGCCATCAACTTGGCCTTGGGCATTCCAATGCGAAGCCATTTCATCCGGCATCTGTGGATAGAACCAAAAAGCTAAAGCAAAAGACACAAGAATGATTAGTAAAATAATAATATTTGTTTTTTTCATGTGTTATTATTATACCATATCTTTAAAACTTGAAAATAGGTTTTAAATAGATTATGATGATTAAATATGAAAAAACCTTTATTAATTGACACTCATACGCATATTAATTTTAAACCATTTGAAAAAGATGGGGATGAGGTAATTAAACGCGCTTTAGATGAAAATATTTGGATAATTAATGTTGGTTCGCAATACAGCACAAGTAAGCGTTCTATTGAATATGCTGAAAAATACAAAGAAGGCGTTTATGCTATGGTTGGCTTGCATCCAAGTCATGTTTATAAAAAAACAAAAAAAGAAACTGAATGGGAGAAAGGAGGGGAAAGAGAATTCGAAGAATTTGATGTTGATGAATATATAAAATTATTAAAAAGCCCAAAAGTTGTTGCTGTTGGAGAAATAGGATTAGATTATTACGATGATATTTCTGAAGAAGAAAAAGAAAAACAGAAACGAGTTTTTATAGAACAAGTTGAATTGGCTCAACAAACAAATAAACCAATTTGTATTCATTGTCGCAAAGCTTATGATGATTTGATTGAATTATTAACTATGTTTAATTATGGATGCGCGCATTGTCCCCATGCTTGCCTGTCTCGCCAAAGCGAAGCGGAGGCGGATGAGCCGGGACTAAAAGGCGTTATTCATTGTTTTATGGGGCGTTTATCTCAAGCAGAGAAATTAATAGATATGGGATTCCATATTAGCTTTAATGGTTTAATCACTTATGCTCGTGATTATGATAAAGTTATTAAAAAATTACCATTAGATAAGATTGTTTTAGAAACAGATGCGCCATACTTAACTCCAGAACCACATCGTGATGAAAGAAATGAACCAATTAATGTAAAATATGTAGCAGAGAAGATAGCTGAGATAAAAGGGGTAAGTTTTAAAAAAGTAGCCGAGCAAACAACTAAAAATGCAAGAGAGTTATTCGGGATATAAAAATATGAAATATAATCCACAAAAAATTGAAAAAAAATGGCAAAAGAAATGGAAAGAAGATAAAATATATCAGATTGATTTAGATAAGGCAAAAAAACCATATTATAATTTGATGATGTTTCCATATCCTTCAGCTGAAGGATTACATATTGGGAATATGTATGCCTTTGTTCATAGTGATGTTTATGGACGTTTTATGCGTCTTCAAGGATATGATGTTTTTGAGCCAATTGGATTAGATGGTTTTGGTATTCATTCTGAAAATTATGCTATTAAAATAAAAGAACATATTAAGGATGTTTCTTCTAGGACTGAAAAGAATTTCTATAAACAACTTCATATGATTGGTAATGCTTATGATTGGACTAGAACGGTTGAAACTTATAAGCCTAATTATTATAAATGGACCCAATGGCTCTTTTTAAAAATGTATGAAAAAGGATTAGCTTATCGTAAGAAGTCATCAGTTAATTGGTGCCCAAGTTGTAAGACTGTTCTTTCCAATGAACAGGTTATTTCTGGCAGATGTGAACGATGCGAAGCTCAAGTAGAAAAAAAAGATATGGAACAATGGTTTTGGCGTATTACTAATTATGCAGAAAAATTATTAAAAAATTTAGATTGGATTGATTGGAGTGAAGATGTTAAAGTAATCCAAAAAAATTGGATTGGTAAAAGCCAAGGTTCTTCAGTTAAATTTAAAATTAAAAATTTAGATTATATTTTAGAAATATTTACTACTCGACCTGATACTTTATTTGGTTGTACTTATATGGTTGTTTGTCCAGAGCATGAGTTATTAAGTAAGTTTCAATCAAAAATTAAAAATTATTCAGATATAGAAGAATATATAAAAAAAGCAAAAATAAAATCAGATTTAGATAGAACTGATTTAAATAAAGACAAAACTGGCGTGGAAATCAAAGGACTAATGGCTATTAATCCAGTGAATGATAAAGAAATTCCTTTATATGTGGCTGATTATGTTTTATCAGGTTATGGTACTGGGGCAATTATGGCTGTACCAGCTCATGATGAACGTGATTTAGAATTTGCTAAGAAATTTAATTTAGATATTATTAAAGTTTTAAAAACAGATGAAGAATGTTTTACAGGTGAAAGTGTTTCAATTAATTCTGGCTTTTTAAATAAATTAGAAACTAATAAGGCAAAAGCAGAAATAATTAAATGGTTGGAAAAGAAAAAATTAGGTAAAAAATCAATTAATTATAAATTGCGGGATTGGTGTATCAGCCATCAGAGATATTGGGGTCCGCCTATCCCAATGATTAAATGTAAGAAATGTGGTTGGGTTCCAGTTCCAGAAAAAGATTTGCCAGTTCTTTTACCTGATATGAATGATTTCTTACCAGATGGATCAGGTAAGGGTCCTTTAAATAAGGTTAAAGAATTTGTTAATACTACTTGTCCTAAATGCAGTGGTCCAGCTGAAAGAGAAACAGATGTTTCTGATCCTTT
Source organism: uncultured Candidatus Saccharibacteria bacterium (assembly GCA_964621945.1). Classification (GTDB taxonomy): domain Bacteria; phylum Patescibacteriota; class Minisyncoccia; order Portnoybacterales; family UBA2143; genus JAHJQT01. The sequence goes on along the minus strand of CAZUOI010000042.1, from coordinate 1,545 downwards.
TGTTGATTCTAGTTGGTATTATTTACGTTATCTTTCTACTGAATTTGATAATCAAGCTTTAGATAAAAAACGTCTTAAAAAATGGATGCCAATTGATATGTATATTGGTGGCAAGGAACATAGTGTTCTACATCTTTTATATTCTCGTTTTATAACTATGGTTTTATATCAACTAGGTTATATTCCAGAAGAAGAGCCATTTAAAAAATTTCGAGCTCATGGGCTACTTATTAGTAATGGAGCTAAGATTAGTAAATCAAAAGGCAATATAGTTAATCCAGATAAATATATTAATCAATATGGTGCAGATGCTGTAAGGATGTACTTAATGTTTTTAGGAGATATGAAACAGGGTGGAGACTGGAGAGATAACGGTATTAAAGGTATGTATAAATTTGCAATTAGAGTATATGATTTGATTGGTAAAGTTAATAGTAAAAAATCAGATGATCAGTTAGTCAGGTTATTACACCAGACAATTAAGGGGGTTCAAGACGATTTAATCCGTTTAAAGTACAATACGGCTATTTCTAAATTAATGGTTTTGACTAATAAGATTCAAGAACATGGATGTAATAAAGAGATTTTAAGTAAATTTGCTATAATACTTTATCCTTTTGCGCCTCATTTAGCTGAAGAATTATGGAATGCTTTAGGGAATAAAGAAAGCATTTTTAAAGAAAAATGGCCTGAATATGATAAAAAATTAATTCAAGAAAAAACTTTACAGTTAATTGTTCAGATCAATGGCAAAGTTAGAGATAAAATAGAAGTTAAAACAAATATTTCTGAAAAAGAAGCAAAAAAAATAACTTTATCTCAGGATAAAATTAAAAAATGGCTTGATAATAAAAAGCCAAAAAAAATAATTTATATCAAAAATAGATTAATTAATATAGTTGTTTAAAATTTATAGGCAAATGAAAATAATAAAGTTTAATTTAGCTGGAAATTGGCAAGATTTAGATAATAATATTATTGAAATAGCTGCCGGTGTTATCCAAAGAGGTGGCAGTATTGTTTATCCAACTGATACTGTTTATGGTTTAGGCGTTAATGCTTTGCGAGAATATAGCATTGAACGCCTTTTTAAAATAAAAAAAAGACCGGAAACAAAACCAGTCCCGATTATCGTTAGAGATATTGAAATGGCGAAAAGACTTGCTTTTATTGATAAAAAGCAGGAAAAAATATTAGAATCTGTTTGGCCTGGTCAAGTAACTGTAGTTTTAGAAAAAAGAGGTATTGTTCCAGATGTTTTAACTGCAGGTAAAAGAACAATTGGATTAAGAATTGCCGATTGTGAATTTACAAAATTATTAATGGAAAATTTAAATGAGCCTATTACAGCTACTTCAGCTAATTTTTCAGGTGAACCTTCTTTAATATCTTCAGCGGATGTTATTAGAGTTTTTAGTAAATCGCATCCTTGCCCTGATTTAATTTTAGATGCAGGAGATTTACCAGAAAGTCCCCCTTCAACAGTTTTGGATTTAACAAGTCAAAGTCCAAAGATTACGCGTGTTGGTCCTATTAGCAAAAAAG
>CAZUOI010000041.1:0-4931 GCA_964621945.1 uncultured Candidatus Saccharibacteria bacterium | reverse complement strand
CTACATCCTTGCGTAGCAAGGTTGTGCGAATAAGGCCGTGCCTGGTTAGATTTCTTAGAACACACTCTTAAGGCCGTGCCTGATTATCTAGGGCACGGTCTTTTATTTTCCCAAAACTGTGATAGAATAAAGCGTAATGAAAAGAATATTTAAGCATCCGCTTATTCTGTCTTTATTAATAATATTCTGCCTTATCTTTATAAACCAGCAGGGCTGGTTAAACTCTGTTTATAATATCTTCTTTAAATCAAGTTCTTTTGTTCAGGAAAATATTTTTAAAATTTCTCTTAAAACAAATAATTTTATTGATTTTGTTGTTTCTATAAAAAATCTTGAACAAGAAAATATTGAACTAAAAAAAAATAATCTAAATCTTTTAGGTGAATTTGTTAAGCTAAAAGAAATAGAAAAAGAAAATGAAATGCTTCGTGAACAGATAGGATTGCCTTTGTCGGAATCAAGCGAATTGATTCTAGCAAGTATTATTGGCAAGGATTCTTCTGATTTTGGGAAGTATTTTTTAATTAATAAGGGTAAGAAAGATGGAGTTAAAGAAAAATCTGTTGTGATTGTCTCTGGAAATTTGTTAGTTGGACAAGCAATTGAAGTTTTTGATTCTTTTTCAAGGATACAATTGATTATAGATCCCAATAGTTTAGTTAACGCGCGTATTCAAGATTCAAAGATAATGGGATTAATAAAAGGCGGCCAGGAATTAGATTTAGTTTTTGACTTATTGCCACAGGGCAAGAATATTGAAGTTGATAGCGCGGTTGTCACTTCTGGATTGTCAGGATTATTTCCAGCAGGACTATTAATAGGGCAGATTGAAAAAGTAATTTCTTCTGAAGCTCAAATTTCACAGATAGCTAAAGTTAAACCGGTAGTTGATTTTTATAAATTAGATAAGGTTTTTGTGATTATAAAATGAAAAAATTTTTAATAATTCTAATTTTTCTATTAGCCATAATATTACAAACAACAGCTATTAGCTTTAATTTAGTTTTAATTCTTGTTTTACTTTTGGTTATTCTTAAAGATTTTAAAAAAATATGGTGGGCTATTATTCTAATAGGATTTTTTATGGATTTATTTTCGGGATTGCCTTTTGGAACTATAAGTTTAAGTTTGGTTTTATCTTCTTATTTAATTGATTGGTTTAATAAAACTATTTTTTCAGCAACTAAGTTTTGGATGATTATCGGGCTTGTTAGTATTGGAATTTTCTTATACAATCTTATCTTAATCCTAATAATTTTTTCTTATTCTGGAGAATTTTTTGATGGTTTAATCGTCAAGATGATTATTGAAGTAATCTATAATTCTTTCTTAGCAATCTTTATTTTCTATGCAATTAAAAAAATATTTTATCAAAAGACAAAGGCGTGAAAGTATTGAAGCAGAAGAGATTTTTTTAGACGCTGAAGCTGTCCGTTCAATAGAAGAAAAAGGCAAGTTAGAGCATCCAATTAAGAGTCGCAATTTCATTTTCTTCTTTCTCGCTATTATCATAGGTCTTTTATGTCTATTTCTAAGAGTGGGCTATCTTCAAATTATTAAAGGGGATTATTATGAAGATCTGGCAAAAGGGAATAGATTAAAGATTTATCATACAATTGCGCCGCGGGGAATTATTTATGACCGTTTTGATAACCCTTTGATATATAATACTCCGAGATTTGATTTAATTGCTGATTTGGCTGATTTTTTTAGCAATTCAGAAGAAGTTCAAGATGAAATTCTTAGCAAAATAGCTGATATTGTTCCGGTACCCGATTTAAAGCAAAAAATAGATGAAGCATATGGAGAAGCCAGACAAACTACCCTTATTAAAGGAATTAAACATACTAATGCTTTGGTTTTTGAAACAATAGTTAATGACTGGCCAGGAATAAGAATACAGCAAAATGCCCAACGTCAATATATCCTCGGACCTTATTTCTCCCACATTATTGGGTATACAGGAGAAGTTAGTCAATCAGATTTAGAAAAATATCCTAATTATTTTTTAAGTGATGAAATTGGCAAAGTTGGTCTTGAAAAACAATACGAAGATTATTTAAGAGGCGAGCCAGGACAAGAGCAAATAGAAGTTGATTCATTAGGTAAAACTCAAAAAATTCTTGCTAATAAACCATCTCAACCTGGAGATAGTCTAGTTCTTTTTATTGATAAAGATTTACAAGAGAAACTTTATCAGTCACTTGAAAAGATGAGTAGCACAAAAAAAGCAACGGCCGTGGTAATTAATCCAAATAACGGCGGTATTTTAGCATTAGTCAGTTTGCCTAGCTTTAATAATAATCTTTTTGCCCAAGGTATTTCTCAGGAAGATTTAAATTTACTGGAGAATAATCCTAATGAACCATTTATGAATAGAGCCTTAACTGGTCAGTATCCATCAGGATCCATTATTAAACCATTAATTGCGGCCGCCGCTTTAGAAGAAAAAATTATTACTGCTTATCAGAAAATAAATTGTCATGGGGCGATAAGTATTGTTAATCAATATAATCCTCAAATTGTATATAATTTTGTAGATTCAAAAGCTCATGGATTAACTAATGTCTTTAAAGCTATTGCTGAATCCTGTAATGTATTTTTCTATACTATCGGCGGGGGTTACGGTGACATAGATGGATTAGGAATTGACCGGATTAAAAAATATCTTAAGTATTTTGGATTAGGAAGTATCACTGGAATTGATTTGCCTAATGAAAAATCAGGATTAATTCCTGATAAAGAATGGAAAAAAGAAAAAAAGCCAGATGAGATATGGTATTTAGGCGATACATATCATTTATCAATTGGGCAAGGCGATATTTTAGTGACGCCGCTTCAAATGGCTTCGGCGGTTGCCAGCATAGCTAATAAGGGGATATTGTATCAACCGCAATTAGTTGATAAAATTGTTAATGAACATGGAAATGTCATTGAAGACATCCAGCCCAATATTATTAGACAGGGTTTTATAAGCCAAGATAATCTTGAGACAGTTCGCAAAGCGATGAGAGAAACAGTTTTAAGCGGTTCCGCTCAGTCATTTTTAAGTTTACCAGTGGAAGTTGCTGGCAAAACAGGAACAGCTCAATTTGGGAATGACGATAAAACACATGCTTGGTTTATGAGTTTTGCTCCTTATGATAATCCACAAATTGCTTTAATTGTTCTAGTTGAAGGAGGAGGCGAAGGTCATTTAGTTGCTAATCCTGTTGCCAAAGAGGTCTATGAATGGTATTTTAGTAAATAAACAAAAAATTTAAATTTATGAAATATATTTCTCCAGAGGGTTTAAAAAAAATAGAAGCAGAATTAAAAGAGTGTCAAACAACCAAAAGACAAGAAATAGCTAATCGTTTAGAAGAAGCAAAATCACTAGGTGATTTGTCTGAGAATGCTGAGTATTCTTCTGCTAAAGAGGCTCAATCTTTTAATGAGGGTAGAATTTTTGAATTGGAAAAAATAATTAAAGAATCTGTTTTAATTAAACCGAGCAGAAAGGGTCAAAAAAAGATAAGTATAGGAACCGCTTTTGAAGTTAAATTAATGAGTCCAAATTCTTCAAAAAAACAAGTTTTTACAATTGTTGGATTTCAAGAGGCTGATCCAATAAATGGAAAGATTTCTAATGAATCTCCACTGGGCATGGCCTTTTTAGGCAATCAAATAGGTGATATAATAGAAGCAGAAACGCCCAAAGGCAAAATTAAGTATAAAATAATGAGTATTAAGTAAATGTCTAATATAAATGAAATAAAAAAAGAGCGTTTAAGGAAGTTGGAAAATATCCGTAAGGCCGGTATTAATCCTTATCCATCTAAAAGTAAACGAACTCATTCTTGCGATGAAGCGATTGAGCAATTCAAAGATGGAAAAAATATGATTTTAGCTGGACGTTTACGCGCTATTCGCGGACATGGCGGTTCTGTTTTTATTCATCTTGAAGATAGTTCAGGAAAAATTCAGGCATATTTAAAGAAAGATGAATTAGGCGAAGAAAAATACAAATTTTTTCATAATAATATTGATATAGGTGATTTTATTGAAATCAATGGAACTCTTTTCTTAACTAAAAAAGGAGAAAAGACGCTTTTAGTAAAAGATTATATAATTTTAAGTAAAAGTTTAGTTTCTTTACCTGAAAAGTGGCATGGGATTAAAGATGTTGAAGAAAGATTTCGTAAAAGATATTTAGATTTAATAATGAATGAAGAGACAAGAGATATTTTTAAGAAACGCGGTGAGATAATAAAGAATATAAGGGAATTTTTAGATAATAATAATTTTACTGAAGTGGAAACCCCAATATTGCAGACTCTACATGGAGGAGCCAGTGCTAAGCCCTTTAAGACTCATCTCAACGTTTTAAATATGGACCTATATCTAAGAGTTGCTCCAGAGCTTTACTTGAAAAGATTGCTGGTTGGCGGATATGAACGTGTTTTTGAAATTGGACGATGTTTTAGAAACGAGGGCATGGACAGAGAACATAATCCTGATTTTACAATGTTAGAATGTTATGCAGCTTATTGGGACTGGGAAGACTTAATGGGGTTTATGGAAAAAATGATGCATCATCTTGATCCTAAGGTTTTCCCTAAAAAATGGGATAGAGTTGAGTATAATAATCAAGATTTTACTAATCTTAAAAATCCAACTTTTGTTTTGCACTTGCCAAATATTCCTTTATGTAAGGAAGGAGAAGCGCTTCAAGGAGTTGTTAACGGTATAGAATTAATTAAAGCTTTTACTGAACAAAATGATCCGATAGAACAAAGAAAAGCTTTTGAAGGACAAGAAGTTTTGCGTAAAAAAGGAGATGAAGAAGCTCAAGCATTAGATGAGGACTTTTTAGAAGCCTTAGAATATGGGATGCCACCAGCTGCTGGATTTGGCATCGGCATAGACCGCTTAGCTATTCTTTTAACAAA
>CAZUOI010000040.1:0-4938 GCA_964621945.1 uncultured Candidatus Saccharibacteria bacterium | reverse complement strand
CTTCACTGATTTGAAAAATCTTGAGAATTTAAAGAGTCTTGTTAAAAGGACCGAAAGGATTCGTAAATTATTGAGAGCAAAACAAAAAACTTTTGCTGGAATTTTACCAGGTGTTATGTATATGAAAAGATTAATCAGGGAATCTCCCGAAGCAGATGTAACCGTAGAAGCTGTTTTACAGGCAGAACGAGAACTTAAGTTGGTTATCAATTATCCAGAAAATATCCCACTTATTATTCTCGGCGGCAATGGATTTATTGGCCGTAGATTGATAAAAAAGCTGGATGGGCGTGAAGTTTATTGTGTTGATGTTGGTGAAAATAATAATAATTGGCCTGATCATTTGTATGGTAGAAAAGTTATTTTAATTAATCTCACTAGAAAGGCAGTTTTGACTAATTACCTTCATCTTTTTTGGTCTAACCTTGTTCTCTTAAATGAGGTTTATCCTGAGCCAAAACAAAACGATTTACAAGAGCTCACCAACAAAGGTTCTGTTGCGTACCATGTCGTTGGTCTTAAAGCAGAATCTTATCCTTCATTTCCAAGGGCATACAGGGGAGGAATCCCTTGCTGCGCCGGATATCATGCAAAGAAGATGGAAGTTATTGTAAAAAAGTTAAATTAATATTAACTGTCCATTTCTGAAAACAAGAACCTGTTGGCAATCAACAACAGGTTCTTTTTCTTTTTTTTGAAAAAATATGTTAAAATATAGTATATATCATAAAATTATGGAGATATTATTTGATAAAATAAATATCATTTTAATTATTACTGTTTTCCTAAATTTGATTTTAGGTTTGTTGATTTATTCTAGAGGTAGAGATCGTAAAATTAATATTGTTTATAGTTTGAATGTAGTAACAATTATTGTCTGGATTTTAGCAATGATTTTTTATAGATCTGCTAATGCTGAAAATAATTTATTCTGGTGCATTATTCTTTATATTTCACCTACATTTATTGCTAGTAGTTTTTTATACTTCACGTATATTTTCCCTTTTCAAATCAATAAAACACTGTTTTTTAAAAAATGGTTAATCTTTCTGGGGAATATTATTATTGTTGTTTTAATTTTAATACCAAACTTTATTATTAAAGATGTGGTTGTTAATCCAGGATCAGAAAAGATAATCACTTTTGGCCCTGGTTATATTTTTTATGTAATTTATACTGCTCTATATTTCTCGTATGGATTTTGGAGATTATTTAAAAAATATATTCATTCTCGAGGCGTTGAAAGAAGTCAGATAATTTATTTGTTATCTGGCTATTCTATAGCTGCTAATTCAGCTTTTGTTACTAATTTATTTATGCCTTGGATTGGTAGAACCGAATTAAATTGGTTGGGTCAGACATTGACTTTATTTATGGTTGCATTTACTGCCTACGCTATTCTTAAATATCGTTTGATGGATATTAAGTTAGTGGTGAAGAGAAGTACTATTTTCTCTTTAATTGTTATTATGATTACGGCGATTTATGCTATGTCTGCTTTTTTGGTAAGCTTAGTTATTTTTGGCGGCGTCTATACCTTACAAACGCAAATTATTACCGGCTTAATCGTCGCCTTATTAGTGGCCATTGGTTTTCGGCCTTTATATGAATGGCTTAAAAGAACAACAGACACTTTCTTATTTAAAGGCGAATACTTGCCTCAAGAATTAATGGCTGATATTACTGATGTTGTTTCTAGAACTTTGGATTTAGATGTGGTTATTGATATTTTAAAAGAAAAAATTACTAAAGCCTTAAGAGTTAAAAAATTAGAAATAGTTATTTTAAAAGATGATTCGTTTTCAATAACTTCTAAAAAAAGAAAGTCATTAAAAAAAATAACTGAATATTTTAAAAAACAAAGAGATGTTTTAGTTTTAGAAGAGATAAAAAGAAAGCATGCAGAAAATGCTGATTTAGAAAAAAGTGTTTCTTTGATTGATGATTTAGAAAAACTTAATACAGCTTTAGCAATTCCTTTGTTGGTAAAAAAGAAATTAGTTGGAATTTTTCTTTTGAGAGATAAAAGATCAGGAGATATGTTTACTAATGAAGATATTAAAACATTGGAAACAATTGCCGCTCAAGCTGGTATTGCTATTGAAAATGCTCGTCTTTATGAAGAAATGAAAGATTTCTCCAAAACGCTTCAAAAAGAAGTTGAACGTCAGACAAAGACATTGAAAGACGCGAACGTTAGATTAAAGCAGTTAGATGTAGCTAAATCAGAATTTATTTCTTTGGCCTCTCATCAACTAAGAACTCCTTTAACAATTATTAAAGGATATGTCTCTATGATTTTAGAAGGATCATGGGGAAAAGTAACTGATAGCCAAAAAGAACAATTAGAAAAAATTTATCTGAGTAATGACCGATTAATTAAATTAGTAGAAGATTTATTAACTGTTTCCAGGATTGAATCAGGCCGTTTAGACTTTGACTTAGAAATGGTTTCTTTTGAAAATATGATAGATAGTGTTGTTAAGGAATTTGAGCAAATAGCAAAAAATAAGAAGTTATATCTAAAATTTATTAAGCCTAAAGAACAGTTACCTAAGATAAAGATAGATTCTTTGAAAATTAGGCAGGTTGTTCAGAATTTAGTTGATAATGCTTTGCATTATACTAAAGAAGGAGGTATCACTATTAGATTAAAAGAAAAAAAAGATAAAATGTTATTTAGCATTAAAGACACAGGCATCGGAATTACTGATGAAGAAAAAGTTGTTCTTTTTGAAAAGTTTTCAAGAGGTAAAGATGTTAGTAAGATGAATACAGAAGGAACTGGTTTAGGACTATATCTAAGCGTTAAAATGGTTGAAGCACATCAGGGTAAAATTTGGATTAAGTCAGAAGGTAAAAACAAAGGCAGTATATTTTATTTCGAACTGCCAATGAAAACAAAAACAAAAAAATAAGATATTATATTTTATAGAAATAAATTCATTATATAGTTTTTGTTTTATTTTTTCCGGAACAGGTTGACACAGACCTGTTTTTGTTTTATTATATTGAGTAATGAAAATAGTTTTGTGTCATAAGGATTTAAAAAGAGGCAGTATCCATGGTGGAATTTGCGCTATTTATTGTCATTTGGCAAAAGAATTACATAAGTTGGGAGTTGAGGTGTTTACTGTTTCTTCTTGGAAAACTGGACCGAGTAAAAAAATTAGGCACTATTATGTTCCTTACACTAATTCTGCAAATTATAGGGAAAGAATATTTTATCTCCTGAATAAAATTGATTTCGATATTATTGAATGTTCGAGCTGGAAAGCTGAGGGGTTAGAGTATGCTAGACGAAAAAATCGTAAACCAATAGTTGTTAGAGGCGATTTAAGCGCTTTTTATTTTGATAATAAAATTGAAACTAATCTAGAGAAAGAATTATTAATACTTGCTGATTATAGATTAGCTGTTAGTAGAAGTTGTGCGCTTGATCTAGAGAAAAAATTTGGCATTAAAATAGATAAATTCATTTTAAATGGAGTGGATACCTCTAGTTATAATCTTAAATACAGAAATAATTTTAAATCTAAAAAATTATTACGGACAATAATTTGGGTTGGTAAACCTACTTTTGCCAAGGGGTTTGACATGCTTATGGATTTAATGAAAATAGCTCCCAAAGATTTATCCTTTTATATTGTTTTTGGTAATACATCTCAAAATTATTCAATGAAATTAATCAAAAATAAAAATATAAGATATTATCAAAATTTATCTCAAGAAAAAATGATCAATCTTTATAATAAAAGCGATGTTTGTTTATCTACATCTCGTTATGAAAGTTTTGGGTTGGCGCCACTAGAGGCTATGGCTTGCGGTACTCCAGTAGTTGTGCCTAAAAATGTGCCATCATTTGGAGAATATGTTCGTGATGGTATGGATGGATTTATATACAACGATTTGAATCAAGTCATTGAAGATATTTATAAAGTAGAAAAATTAGATTTCAAGAAAATAAGAATACATGCGCATCGTTTCAGTTGGAGAAAAATGGCCAAAGAAACGTTAGAAGTATATAAATTTCTATTATCAAAATGAAATGTTTAGTAATCGGTCCAAAATATAATGGAGTAGCTAATATAATAAAAATACACAAAAAATATTTAGAACGCTTAGGCGTGATTATAGATTGGCATGGATTCAAAGAACAAACTTTTGAATTTAGTAAAATTATTAATGGCGTTGAGAAATTACTTAATAAAATAGATTTTTCAAAATATGATATAATTGATTGTCATATTGGGATGTATGAACCAGAACAATTTTTATTGCCAATTCTTGTTAATTGTGATTTGCCACCACGGATTTTTTCTGTTCACAATATTTCTTTTGAAATGTTTAAAAAAATGGGTTTTCCAAAGTTGCAGGAGATAATTAACGATACTATCCCTGTCTTTTTTAATGGCTTTATTTTTTATGGGGAACATCCTCAAAAGCACTTTAAAGAAAAATATGGTCAGATAAATAACGCCAAAATTTATATTCCACCAACTCATGTTAATTCTAAGATATCAAATGCTCTTATAAAAAAATTTGAAGATAAATATTCTCTTCGTGCTAATAGTTATATTGGAATAATCGGTTATCCTTCTCGATGGAAGGATTGGCAATTGCTTTTACAATCTTTTAAATATGTAGATAAACAAATTGATTTTGTTTTTGCTGGTCCATGGTGGGACAAGAAAATAGGTTTTGTCAAGAAAAAAATAAACAAAGTGCATGTTCGGGTAATTCCCGATTACCTTCAGAATAACGACTATACGCTTTTTATTAAAAACTCTAAATTTGGTGTTTTTCCATATACTAATTATCCAACATTTCAAGGTAGTGGCACTTTAGCTAATTATATTTGGCATGGGAAGCCAGCTATAGTCAGCAACTCTACATCTTTGCCAGAATATATTAAGGACGCAGGTATAATTCTGAATA
>CAZUOI010000039.1:0-5101 GCA_964621945.1 uncultured Candidatus Saccharibacteria bacterium | reverse complement strand
AAAGAAGAAGAAATTAATAAATTTAATCCAGAAGAATATTGGTCAATTGAAGCAATGCTTCAAAAGAATAATGATTCTGCAGAGATTAAATCCAAACTAGTTAAAATTAATGGAAAATCAATTGGAAAACTTGGTATTAAAAATAAAGGAGAAGCTTCAAGTATAAAAAAGGATCTTGAAAAAGCAAAATATTCTATTGAAAAAATAACTAAAAAAGAAACAAAGAAAAATCCTCTTCCTCCTTTTACTACCAGCACCCTACAACAAGCTGCTAGTAATAAATTTGGTTATAGTGCTAAACAAACAATGATGATTGCTCAACAACTTTATGAAGGCATTAATCTTAGAGAAAAAGGTTTAAGCGGTTTAGTAACTTACATAAGAACTGATTCTCTAAATTTGAGCAAAAGCTCTCTTGAATCAGCTGAAAATTATATCAAGAATAAGTTTGGAAATAAATATGCTGAAAAAAGATTTTTTAAAACAAGAAGCAAGAGCGCCCAAGAAGCGCATGAAGCCATTCGTCCAACCAATCCAGAAATTGAACCAAACAGCATTAAAGGATCTTTAAATAGTAAACAATTTAAGTTATATCAATTAATTTGGCAAAGAATGATTGCTAGCCAAATGCAAAGCGCAATTGTTGATTCAACGACTATTGATATAGTAACAGATAATAAATACACATTCCGCGCTAATGGCTCTACTATAAAATTTGAGGGATTTTTGAAAGTGTATCCAATGAAATCAGAAGAAATAATCCTACCCAAACTTTCTGAAAAAGAGGAGCTAGATCTTATTAAAATTATTAGCGAACAACATTTTACTCAACCTCCTGCTAGATTCAATGAAGCAAGTCTGATTAAAATTCTAGAAAAACTTGGCATTGGCAGACCTTCAACTTATGCTCCTACTATTAGCACAATTCAAAACCGTGGCTATGTAGAAAAAGATGATCAAAAAAGATTTGTTCCTGTTGAAATTGGATTTACCGTAATAAATCTTCTTAAAAAACATTTTCCTAAAATAGTTGATGTCAAATTTACTGCAAACATAGAAGAAGATCTAGATAAAATATCTGAAGGAAAACAAAAATGGCAAAATACACTTAAAGAATTCTATGAACCATTTGAAAAAAATCTCATAAAGAAAACCAAAGAGGTAAAAAAAGAAGATTTTCAAAAAAAACTAGGACGTCCATGTCCTAAATGCAAATCAGATTTAGTAGAAAAATTTGGTCGTTTTGGAAAATTTATTGCTTGTACTAATTATCCAGAATGTAAATATACTGAGAAAAGTGCTGAGGATAAAAAGAAAGAAGAAGAAATTAGAAAAAATGAAGGAGATAAAAAGGGTGATATTATTTGCGATAAGTGTGGAGCCAAAATGGAAATTAAAAACGGACCTTATGGAATGTTTCTAGGCTGTAGCAAATATCCTGATTGTAAAAATATTAAAAAAATTGAAAACAAGACTGGCGTAAAATGTCCTGAATGTGGAAAAGATATTGCTGAACGCAAAAGTAAAAAAGGTCGTGTTTTTTATGGTTGCACTGGCTATCCAAAATGCAAATTCGCTTTGTGGGATAAACCGATTGAAGAAAAATGTCCAAAATGTAATTCTTTATTAGTCCAAACAAAAAATGGCAAAATAAAATGTAGCAACAAAGAGTGTGATTACAAAAAAGATGAATAATATTGAACAAATTATACAAAAATTTAAAGAGAATAATCCATCAGAAAACGCTGGAGATATTCTTAGAGCTTATCATTTTGCTTCAAAAGCTCATTATGGCCAAAAAAGAAGATCTGGAGAAGATTATATTAACCATTGTCTTGGAACAGCTGAAACATTAGTCGGATTAAAATTAGATAAAGAAACCATTATAGCAGCCCTCCTTCATGATGTGCTCGATGACACAAAAGTTACTCCCAAAAAAATAGAGAAAGAATTTGGCGAAGAAGTTCTTATGTTAGTTCGAGGGGTGTGCAAGATTGGAAAAATAAAATATCGCGGACAAGAAAGAATGACTGAAAATTTAAGAAAATTATTCTTGGCGATGGCTAAGGATATTCGTGTTATTTTAATAAAGCTTGCCGATAGACTGCATAACATGAAAACTCTTAGTGCTCTGCCGAAAGAAAAACAACAAAGAATTGCTCTGGAAACACTTGAAATTTATGCTCCCTTAGCTTATCGCCTTGGAATTGGAGAAATTAAAGGACAATTAGAAGACATTGCTTTTTCTTACGTCCATCCAAATGAATACAATGAAATAGTTAAACAAGTTAAAAATAAATATGTTCAATGGGAAAATCATCTTAAAGAAATCATTCCATTAGTTAGAAAAACATTAGCAAAAAAAGGAATCAAGGTAATTGAAATTCATTCAAGAACAAAACATTATTATAGTCTATATAAAAAACTTCTTAAATATGATATGGATTGGCATAGAATTTATGACTTAATCGCTTTAAGAATTATTGTCCCTGATATCGAAAGTTGTTATGCAGCTTTAGGAATCATCCATAAGAAATGGAGACCTTTGATAGGCAGGATTAAAGATTATATTGCTATTTCAAAACCAAACGGATATCAATCTTTACATACTACTATATTCTGCCAGAAAGGCAGAATTACTGAATTTCAAATTAGAACGCCGAAAATGCATGAAGAAGCAGAATACGGAATTGCGGCCCATTGGCATTATAGTGAAAATAAAAATTTAAAAGATTATATTAGAGAAAAAATATTAAAACAAAAATCAAAACGCAAACCAGAAGAAGAATTAAAAAAAGAACTTATTTGGGTAAAACAACTCCAAGAATGGCAAAAAGAAAAATTTTCCTCTTCTCAAGAATTCATTGACGCATTAAAAATTGATTTTTTAAAAGACAGGATTTTTGTTTTTACACCAAATGGCGATGTTATTGATTTGCCAGAAGGAGCTACTCCAATAGATTTTGCATATCAAATTCATAGTGACATAGGAGATCAATGCGTCGGTGTAAAAATCAATGGCAAACTAAGCCCGATATCAGAACCTCTCCAAAATGGCCAATTAATTGAAGTAATGACTCAGAAAAATAAAAAGCCAAACAGAGATTGGCTTAAATTTGTTAAAACAAATCAGGCAAAAAGCAGAATTAAAACATGGTTTAGAAAAAATTAATCCCGCCAGGCAGGGTTAAAATTTTAATAAATATTTAGAAAATTTTTCTAATTCTTTTTGATTCACAAACTGGATATTGATATAATTAAGATCGCCTCTTTTAAGAATACTTACACGACGACCCAAAGCATTTGCGAGATCTTTCTCCATTTTTTTAAAAAATATATTTTTGGGTCCTTGACTTCTTAACTTATTGGGAAGAGCGACTTTTCTTGCTTTTTCTTCAGCTTGACGAACACTTAAATTATTTTTAACAATTGTATTAAAAAGAGTCATCCGCGCTTCTGGTTTTGCCATTAAAAGCGCTCTGCCATGTCCCTCGCTAATCTTATTATTAAGTATCGCTTCCTGAACCTTTTTGGGCAAAGTAAGAAGACGAAAAGCATTAGTTATTGTCGTGCGTTTTTTTCCAACTTTTTCAGCGATATCTCTATGTCTTAAATTGAAATCATCTCGAAGTTGCTTAAAAGCTAAAGCGGAATCTATCGGATTAAGATTTTCACGCTGAATATTTTCTACTAAAGCTATTTCTAATTTTTTATTAGCAATAGAACTTCCACGAATAATAACTGGCACACTAGGTAATCCAGCCATTTGAGATGCACGCCATCTACGTTCACCAGCAACTAATTCATATTCTACATCCTGCCCTCTATCGGTAGGTTTTTCAATTTTAGTTACAATTAATGGCTGAAGCACTCCATGCTCTTTAATTGAATCAGCTAACTCTTTTAAGCTTTCTTTTGACATTATTTTACGTGGCTGAAAAGGATTTGGTTTAATCTTGTTAATTTCAATATTGAAAATACTATTTTTTTTAGGCACTCCAAAATCAACTGATTCGCCTTGATTTTTCATTAAGTTGGCTATTTTAGATTGTTTTTTAGGGATAAGAGATTGAAGTCCTCTTCCTAATGTTTTTGTCATAATTTTATTTATCAAGATTAATTATTTCTTGAGCTAATTGCTGATAAGCTTTAGCTCCTTTAGAACGTGGATTATATTGAATTATTGATTGCCCAAAACTAGGCGCTTCAGCTAATTTAATACACCGCGGAATAATTGATTCAAAAACATAACCAGCAAAATTTCTGTCCATTTCTTTACGAACTTGTCTGGAAAGACGATTCCTTCTGTCATACATAGTCAATAAGGCTCCTTTAACCTTTATAGGACTGCCTAAATTATCCTGAACTAGTTCTATTGTCTTCAAAAGCTGTCCTAGCCCTTCTAAAGCGTAATACTCGCACTGGACAGGGATAATAACCTCATCAGCAGCCACTAATCCATTGATAGTTAAAAGTCCTAAACTTGGAGGACAATCAATTAGAATGTAATCATAATTAGTCCTAATATGACGAAGTAATTCATAAAGCTTAAATTCTCGGTTAGGCATATTAACTAGTTCAACTGTTGCTCCAGCCAAATCAGAATTAGATGGAAGAATATCACAGCCAAAAAGTTTTGTTTTACGAATAGTTTCTTCAGGCAATAATCCCCCAACTAAAGAATGATATAGGCTCAATGGCAATGTTTGAGCATCAAAGCCAATTCCCGAAGTTGCATTTGCTTGTGGGTCAATATCAACCAAAAGCACGTACTTACCTGAAGCAGCTAAATAACTAGCCAAATTAATTGCTGTGGTTGTTTTAGAAACACCTCCTTTTTGATTTACTAAACTTATAATCTGGGCCATTGATTATATTATAATCTAATATAAAAAAATTGACAATAAGCCAATTTTAATAGAAAATATAGATAAGCCGGAGTGGCGGAACTGGCAGACGCGTACGACTCAAAATCGTATGGAGCTTGCTCCTTGAGGGTTCGACTCCCTCCTCCGGCACTTTTTTATTTCAACATTTCCATTAAATCTTTTTTGCTAATAGGACCAACACGCGTAATCTTTGGACTTTGACTTGTTAAATC
>CAZUOI010000038.1:0-5140 GCA_964621945.1 uncultured Candidatus Saccharibacteria bacterium | reverse complement strand
CAAAAAAATTAGACAAAAAATAAAAAAAGAATTAAAAGAAAAAAATAAAGAGTTGAATAGTTTTTTTAATAATTTAGATTATTCTATCCCTAAAAAAATCTTTGTCTATTTTACTTTGTATGGGCCAGGTGGTTCATATTTGCCTCCAAAAAAAATAATTATCAGATTTAATAAAGGTTTTTTAGCTAAAAATTTATTAAGAAAAATTATTCATGAAACTATCCATCTTATTATTGAAAAACCAGTGATTCAGAAATATAATATTTCCCATCGGGAGAAAGAAAACATTGTAAATAGTTTTTTTAACTATCCAATATTAAAAAATATTTTTCCAGAATATAAATTTCCCGCCAATTATTCGTTTCCAACCGATAAAATTAAGTTAATTAAATTTAAAAAAATCCCTTCTTAGCTTTTTGCCAAGAAGGGATTGATAGAAGGATATCAATCTACACAGTCGCCATCACAGTCACCTTCGCAATCGCATTGAGTGTATTGTTCACCAAGACCGCGTGGTATCTGATTAGCTAAAATGTGTTTCCCATTGAGTCCTTCCATCCATTCAGCAAGTGCTTCCATCGTTATTCACCTCCTTTCTTTTTATATCAATCTTGCGATAATGAACAGTTGAAGGATTATGATATGCCCAATGAATTAGGCAACCTCCTCCGCACATTATCCAATGCGGACAATCAATACAGATTTCAGAGCGGAAACAGTTTGCTTTTTTTCTTATTTCGGAAAGAGCTTGTGAATTCCAAAATTGAATAAATTTTGTTTTTGACCGAAGGATTTCTTTTTCAATATGTTCTTTATCAATTTTAAAATCAAGGAGATGGTTGCAGAGTGCTATTGATCCATCAGTGCGAAAAATAATTCCATTTCCTCGCAGTAAATGACAACCAGAAATTATAGCTTGACCATGAAAGAGTTCTATCAATTCTTCATCAGAGAATATGCAATGCGGAATTGACAAAAGAAATTGAGGGTTAATTTGATTCTCTTTACATTTATAATACATGTCCATAACATGAGTTCTATATTTTTTTAAAGGGAGAAGGAAAGTGCCATCAATGTTATTTCTAGAAACAGCTGGTGTAGCTAAGTTAAAACTAGCGCGTTGTATATTATGAGATTTCATAAATTCAACGATTTCTTTTGTTCTATTTTCTGAATATTTACTAAGAACAAAATTTAGACTAAACTCAATATCAAAATTTTGAAGCCAGACAATTGCTTTAGTCATTTGATTAAAGCCATTCTTTGATTGTGTAAATTGTTTGTAAGTTTTATTAGACCAACCCTGTACAGACAAAACAAGTCTTTTAATTTCTAGCTCTTTAATTCTTTTAACATTTTCTAAATTGTTAAATTTTCTGCCGTTGGTGACTATTGATGTTTTGATATTTCTTTTCTTCAGCAATGACAAGATATTAAAAAAGTTGGGATGTAATGTGGGTTCTCCGCCGATAATAACACATTTTTTAATTTCTATAGTGTGTAAAAAATCAGCAATGGATTCTACATTTGTCATGCTTATTGTTTTAACGGCGGGGGGATTGTTATGTTGTTCATAACACCAATAACATTTGTTATTGCAAATGTCTGTAATTGCTAACCAAGCAGTTTTTGGAATATAAGTCGTGTTCATTACATCACCTCCTAATATTTGTTTGTTAAACAGCAATCTATTGAGATCATTATCTCAAATTCAATGTTTTTATTATAATACATTTATCTATTTAACGTCAAGCGTTCCGCGCAATGATTTTTACAAAAAAAGAAAATAATGTTATTATTCTTTTAAAGAAATTAATATTAAGGAGCATATTATAAATGACTGAGAATAAAAAAATACTTCTCGTTGAAGACGATCCTGATCAAATTCTTATTTATCAAAGCAAATTTGAGTTAGAGGGGTTCTTTTTAATTGTAGCCGATAATCTTGCAAGAACAATGGATTTTGCTTTGAATGACAAGCCGGATTTAATTTTGCTTGATTTGCTTTTGAGAAATGAAAATGGCCTTGATATTTTAGAAAAGCTTAAACAAAATTCTAAAACAAAGAAAATACCAGTAATTGTCTTTACTAATTTTGATACAGAGAAATCTCAAGATAGAGCGTTAAAATTAGGCGCCATTGATTATATTGTAAAAGCTAAAGTTACTCCAAGTGAAATTGTTGAAAAAGTAAGAAGAATAATAAAACAGAATAAAAGATAATATTATGAAAGCAATTACAAAAAGAAGTGATGATTATTCAAAATGGTATTCGGATGTAATCGCCGCCGCCAAACTAGCTGAGCATGCTTCAGTAAGAGGTTGTATGGTCATAAGGCCAAATGGTTATGCTATTTGGGAAAGAATTCAAAATATATTAGACAAAATGTTTAAAGAAAAAGGTGTGGAAAATGCCTATTTCCCGCTTCTTATTCCTGAAGAATTTCTTAAACGTGAATCTGAGCATGTTAAAGGTTTTTCTCCTGAGCTTGCTGTTGTCACTCATGCTGGAGGAAAAAAACTAAAAGATCCTTTAGTGATCAGACCAACTTCAGAAACGATTATTTATGAATCTTTTTCTAAATGGATACATTCTTATCGTGATTTGCCGATTGTTATCAACCAATGGGTAAATGTTATGCGTTGGGAAATGAGACCGCGTCTTTTTATTAGGACTAGTGAATTTCTCTGGCAAGAAGGTCATACGGCGCATGAAACCGCCGAAGAAGCTGAAAACTATGCGCTTATGATCCTTAATGATGTTTATAAAAAATTTGTTGAGAAATATTTGGCCATTCCAGTATATGCCGGGAAAAAATCAGAAGGAGAAAAATTTGCTGGAGCGCTTCATACTTATGGGATAGAAGCTCTGATGCAGGATGGCAAATCCCTTCAAGCTGGTACTTCTCATAATCTTTCTGATAATTTTGCTAAGCCATTTAATGTTGCTTTTCTTAATAAAAAAGGTAATAAACAATATGTATATCAAAGCAGTTGGGGCGTGAGCACAAGATTGATTGGCGGGCTTATTATGGCTCATAGCGATGATAAGGGATTAGTTCTTCCTCCAAAAATCGCCCCTATTCAAATTGTTATAATTCCAATTTGCAAAACAAAAAATGATTCAGTCGCAAAAGAAGCTGAGAAAATTAACATTATTCTTTCTAAATCACATACAGTAAAAATTGATACAAGATTAAATTTTCGGCCTGGAGAAAAGTTTTATGAATGGGAGAAAAGGGGTGTGCCGATAAGGATAGAAATTGGACCAAAAGATTTAAAAAATAATCAGTGCGTTATTGTAAGAAGAGACACAAGTGAAAAATCTGTTTGTAATCTTAATGAAATAGCAAAAACTGTAAAATCTGAATTAAGTTTAATGCAAAAAAATCTTTTTAATATAGCGCTTGAAAGAAGAGAGAAGACAAATAAAACCGCGAATACGTGGGAAGAATTTACAAAACTTATTAAAGAAGGCGGTTATGTTTTTGCGCATTGGTGTGGAGATATAAAATGTGAATCGCAGATAAAAGAAAAAACAAAATCAGTTAGTCGTTGTTTGCCATTTGAAGGATTGCAAGAAGATGGAGATCATTTTTGCATTCATTGCGGTAAAAAAACTGCTTCTAAAAAACGTTGGATTTTTGCTAAAGCATATTAATATGTTTGACTTTTCTAAAAAATTAGCTTTTGGCATGGACCTAAGTGATGCCTCTTTGAAGATTGTTCAATTCAAAGAGAGCGCTGGGAATTTTTTTATGTCGAATTTTATTAAATGTGATATTCCTTCTGGGATAGTTGAAGGTGGGGTTGTAGAAAAAGAAGACGAATTAGTTTCTATCTTTAAAAAAGCTTTTATAAAACCAAATGGACTTCCATTTAAAGGAAGAGAAGTTATTTGTAGTTTACCGGAAGAGAAGATTTTTATTAGAGTTATTCAACTTCCCAAAATGAAAAAAGAAGAATTGTCTAATGCTATTAAATGGGAAGCTGAAGCGCATATTCCATTAAGCATAGATGAAGTTTATTTAGGATGGCAGATTATTGACAATATAGAGAATCTTGATCATTTTGATATCTTAATTGCCGCTACTCCTAAGGAGATAATTGATAAATATTTAAGCTTTTTGAGAAAGGTTAATCTTATTCCAATAGCTTTTGAGCCAGAATCCTTATCTGTTGTTAGAAGTTTAATGAAAAAAGATGATTCAAATCCTACGATTATTGTTGACTTAGGAGCGACAGGGACTAATTTTGTTATTTTCTCAGCATCAGCTATTCGTTTTACATCGCATACTGATATCTCAGGTAATCTTTTCAATCAAGAAATTATGAAAGAAATGAAAGTATCCAAAGAAAAAGCAAATCAATTGAAAGTAAAGTTTGGATTAAACAATACAAAAGAAGGGGAGAAAGTTTATAAAGTAATTAATCCTATAATTGATGATTTAACTAAACAGATTAAAGACTATATAGGTTATTATCGCGAACACGATTCCCATATCCATAGCAAAAAGAAAGATATTTCTCAAATTATACTTTGTGGTGGGGACTCTCATTTATTAAAATTGCCAGAAGCTATAAATTCCAAACTAAATCTGCCTGTTAAATTAGGATGTCCTATGGTTAATGTTGTTAATAATAAAGAGAGTCAGTTAATGTCTAAAAAAGAATTACTTGCTTACGCAACATCAATTGGACTCGCCTTAAGACAGATTACATAAAATTTTAAATAATTATTATATGCCAGATCTTAATCTTTTGCCTTCAAGAGAAGTAAAGAAATTAGAGATAAGACGCTTCAGCGAATTATTAGGTTCTTTTGCTATTTGGATTTTGTTTTTTTTAATTATATTCTCATTATTTTTATCAAGTATTATTTTTTATCTATCAATTATTTTAAAATCACAGAATGAATTAATAGAAATAAGGGAGAATGATGAAAAAACACAATATCTTACAAAAATAGAAGATAAAACAAAAGAACTCAACAAGAGTCTTGTTAAAATTAATCTTAAGCAAAAAGAAATAATTCTTTGGGCGCCAATTATGGAAGAATTGTCTAAAATTACGCCATCCGGAGTTTATTTAACTAATCTCTCGTATCAGATCTCTCTTGATAAAATAAGTTTGAGAGGAT
>CAZUOI010000037.1:0-5228 GCA_964621945.1 uncultured Candidatus Saccharibacteria bacterium | reverse complement strand
TTATAACAAAAAAAATCTTCATCAAAATATTCATTATTGATTTTAACATCTTCTAATGCTTTACGCCTATAGATAGGAGCGGCTCCATCTGCTCCAAAAATTTCCTCGATTTCTTCAAATTTCTTTTCATTAATTTCTCCTTGTCCTTTATTAACAATGCGTCTATTTTTAAAAATAGCTAATCCTGATGTATCTATTATTTTGGAAATATTATAATCATTAAAATTATTAGAAATCGGGTTACCTGTATTCCATCTTAATAATTTTCCTTGAACAGCTGCTATTTTATCATCTTTTTGAATTACTTCAATGGCTTTTTTAATAAAATCCTTATCTAGAGCAACATCATGATTAAGGCATAAAATAAAATCTCCTTTGCTGTTTTTTATTCCATAATTATGACCTGCAGAAAATCCAATGTTTTTTTTATTAAAAACAATTTTCAAATTCGGTTTTTTAGGCATTTTTTTAAGGTAATTTGGCGTCTCATCTGTTGAAGCATTATCAATAATCAAAATTTCTAAATTAGGATATGTCTGACTAAAAATAGACCCCAAACAATCATTAAGATATTTTTGGCTATTGTATGTAATAAGATTTATTGAAACTAATGGATTATTGTGATACATAGGAATATAAAACAGCTATGTTAGTTACAAAAAATAAAAGGACCTTGTCATTAAGAAGAACAACGTCAAATAAACCATAACCTAAAATCCAAAGAAAAGCAATTGCAAAAAATCCAGTCCAGACATTTAAATACAAATTATTTCCTTTTATTTTACCCTGAAAGAAATACCAAGCCCTTTTAAATATTTTCCAAAAAATAGCTAATAAGATGAGTAAACCAAAAACTCCAATTTCTGCGGCAAAATCAAAATAAAGATTATGAGCTGAAGATCCTCTTTTTGAAAAAGAAAGATCTTCATTTAGAACTGAAGGGAAATTACCTATCCCCACTCCCAATAATGGCCGTATTATTATTGAATCAACTGTTCTTTGCCAAATCTCTAATCTGCCCTTTATTGATGTCTCAACAAAATCAATAATACTTCTAGCCCTTTCAAATAATGAAACGTTAGAAAGAGCATCTCTGCCTAATTCGATGTATTGAGGCATAAAAAGAATTGCTGAAGCGATTGGAAATAAAAGAAAAAAGATTATAAAACAACCAAGAACAAGTTGGGCCCGTTTTCGTACAATTACAAATAAACATATTACAAAAGCTCCTGAAACGCTTACCCAGGCTCCTCTTGAACCCGAAAATAGAATAGCTAGTAAACAGCTAATTAATGCTAAATAAGAACCAATTATTTTTAATTTGCTTTTTCTATTATTTATGAACAAAGCTGTTATAAAAAATGGCACAGCTAAAATACAGAAAAAAGCAAAGGAATGAGAATCAGGGAAAATAGAAAACATGCGTAAAGTTGGAAGCTGATAAGAATAATAAGAAAACCAAGTGTTGCTATAGGACAAAAGATTACTTAAATCAATACCATAAAAAACATTAATTACATTTCTATCCCAGAGATACCAAAACTTATGAAGATTTATAAAGAAAACCATAATTAGCTGTAAAAATCCAATTCCCAAAACCAATCCAATAGCTACTTTCATGGCATTTATTATTTTAGGTAATACATTTTTATTTCTATGTATAATATTCCTAATAATGATATATAGAAGAAAAATATTAACTAAAAAAAGAATCTTTTTTATACCAATGAATACATCATCAGCAATAAATAAAGAAGCAATCATAATTAATAAAAATATTCCTGTTAAATATTCGGCTTGATAATATTTAAAATTACTTTTTAATCTCCAAGAAATTCCTTGTTTAAAAAATAAAACTAAAAATAGAACTGCTAACAAAATTCTCCAACTAGCCATAGTGTCAAAATTTTCTGTAATTGGCAAAGCTACAAACAATGGAATAGAAGCAATAAAAACCCATAAAGAATCTTCTAATGGGCTAAAAATAAAATAAAAAATTAGCAAACCAACAACAAAAAGACTTGCTTCTCTTGGCAAAACATTGAAGACCATTAAAAAAATGGCTGTTAATTCAGTTAAAAGAATAACAATATTTTTTTTCATTCTTAATATCCTTTTAATTTCTTCAAACCTTTATGTTGTCTAATTCTTTCTAAAGATTTTGCTTCTATTTGTCTAATTCTTTCTCTGGTTACGCCAAATTCCCTACCTACTTCTTCTAATGTATGAGTAATCCCATCTTTTAAACCAAAACGCATTTCTAAAATTTTCTGTTCTCTTGGAGATAAATCAATTAAAATTTCTTTTAATCTATTTTGAAGTAATTTTCTAGCAGCCATTTGATTAGGAGAAACTGTTTTTTCGTCTTTTACAAATTCTCCTAAATTACTTTCTTCATTATCACCACCAACAGGTGTTTCTAAAGAAATAGTTTCTTGCGAAATTTTTATAATATGCCTTATTTTCTCAACACTTTCTTCCATCTCAGATGCAATTTCTTCAGGAAGAGGTTCTCGTCCCAAACTCTGCAGAAGCTGACGTTTAACTTGAGTGTATTTACTTATTGTTTCAACCATATGGACAGGAATTCTAATTGTTCTTGATTGATCAGCTAAGGCTCTAGTAATTGCTTGTCTAATCCACCAAGTAGCATAAGTAGAAAACTTATATCCTCTATGATAATCAAATTTTTCAACCGCTTTAAAGAGGCCGATATTTCCTTCTTGAATTAAATCGAGCAAACTTAAATTACGACTTCGGCCAACATATCTTTTAGCAATACTAACAACTAATCTTAAATTAGCCTGTGTTAGTTTCTGCCTCGCTTCTTCGTCTCCATTTTCAATGAGTTTAGCTAGCTTTACTTCTTCCTGGGCTGTCAATAAAGGTACTCTTCCTATTTCTTTTAAATACATTTGAACATTATCAAAAGATTGTAAACGAAGAGCTATTTCATCTTTAACTGGCTTTTTTTTCTTTTGAGAAGAGCTTTCTAAAAATTCTATAGATTCAACTACATCTATATTATTTTCTTTTAACTTTTCGTATGTTCTTTCTAATCCAGATATATCAAATTCAATTTTAGGAACTAATTTGAGTAATTCTGATTCAGTAACAAATCCTCTTTCTCTTCCTCTATTTATTAATTCTTGAATTTTCTCATCAGTAATTAAAACTTTTTTAGTATATTTACGCTTCTTTGGCTTTGCTTTTTTCACGGGCTTCCTTACTGCTTTTTTCACAGGTTTTTTGATTAGTTTTTTCACGGGCTTCCTTACTGCTTTTTTCACAGGTTTCTTTACTGGTTTTTTCACGGGCTTTTTGATTGGTTTTTTTACTGACTTCTTTGTTGTTTTTGTTTTTTTTGTGGGCATATTTATATTACATTATTTATTTTAATTAATTTATTAAAATCTTCAGTTAATTTTTTTATTAATGCTCCATCTTTTTTAATCTCTGCTTGTTTTATCTCTAAATTCAATCTATTCAACTCTTTTTGCATATTTCTTTTTTGCAATTGATTAAAACAAAATTCAATTTCTTTTTTTGGATCAAATTCATCAATTAAATTTATTTGAGATTCTGTTTTAAAAATAATATTATTAGTCTTTTCAAATAAGTCATTGGGTAAATTATCTTTAAGTGTTTTTAAATCATTTTTCTTAATTTTATTTTTACTAAAAATTTCAAGTATTTCTTTAAAATAAGGATTAGTAAATAGATGGCATAACTTATCTTGATATTTTTTAAAAATTTTAGGGTAAGTTAAGACAAGTCCAAACGTATATTCTTCAAGAGGCGGAGTTTGAAAAAAATCTTCTTTATTTGTGGCCGGATTATTTATAGGACTATTATTTGTATAATAATTTGTATCTTTAATTTTCTTTAATTCTTCAGTTAAAGCGCTTTCTTGAACCATTAAACGATTAGCTACTTCCTGGAGCCAGTGAGCTTGTTCAACTTTATTCGTAATTTTTTTTATAATTGGCAAGATTTCTTTACTTATCTCTTTTTTCCCTTCTACTGTTGTTGAATCATTTTTTGAAAAAGCACTATTTAAATAAAATTTAATTAAATATTCAGCATTATCAACCGACTTAGACCAAGAAGAAACATTCTTTCTAATGCAATCGGCTGGATCTTGATTCTTAGATAAACTTATAACTTTAGCGTTAAAACCTAATTGTAAAGCTAAATCAATTCCTTTTTTAGTAGCCATTTCACCAGCTGAATCCATATCAAATGCAGTTGCTAAATTATTTGTATAACGCTTAATAATCTTTAACTGTTCTTCAGTTAGAGCAGTTCCTGAACTCGCGACTGTATTTGTAAATCCAGCTTGATGCGACATAATCACATCTGTTTGACCTTCTACTAAAATACATAAATCCTTATCTCTTATGCCCATTTTTGCTTTATCTAATCCATATAGAATACAACTTTTATCATAGATTAAAGTATTCGGAGTATTGATATATTTACCCATATTTTCATTTGGATTATTAGGATTTTCACGACCCGAAAAACCAACCACAACTTCATTTATATTTCTAATAGGAAAAATGATCCTATCTCGGAATCTATCATAATATTTATTTTTGTTTGTATTTTTTTCACTTTTAACAGCTAAACCAGATTTTAAAACATCTTCGCCAGAATATCCTCGACTATTTAAAAAATCTAGTAATGATTGCCATCCATTTGGCGCATAACCGATTTGCCAATCTTTAATTATTTTTTGCTTTAATCCACGTTCGGCTAGATATTTTTGCATATCCTTACCTATTTTACTTGCTTCAAATTGTTTTATAAAGAAAGAATTGGCTAAACTACAAATTTCATACAACTTAGTTCTTTCAGTTTTTATTTTAGGATCAATTTTTTTTAATTCTACTCCAGCGCGCTGAGCTAAAATTCTTAGGGCGTCTCCAAATTCAACTCCTTCTATTTCCATAATAAAATCAAAAATACTTCCACCCTTATTACATCCAAAACATCTCCAAAGTTGTCTTTCTGGAGAGACCATAAAAGAAGGTGTTTTTTCAGAATGAAAAGGACAAGACGCTTTATAATTACGCCCCGCTTTTTGTAGTTTAATATACCCACCCAGTACATCAACTATATCCAATTTATTTTTAATTTCATCTACCGGATTACTAATCATATTTTTAAGTAAAATTTTCTTTTATTCTCATCAAACTTCTCTATTGCATATCTTAACATAGTTC
>CAZUOI010000036.1:0-5678 GCA_964621945.1 uncultured Candidatus Saccharibacteria bacterium | reverse complement strand
TAATTATTATTGTTGGGATATTTATATCAGCTAGTTCAGACAAACCTGACAAACCAAAAATTACCGACAAAACTGATTCAACCACCCAACAGCAACCCCGCGTTAAACGAACTGTCTCTGGAACTTTCACAATCCCAGACGGTGTAACAGTTACTGTGAAGAATATGTATTATATCTACGGAGGCAGCAGGAAGAAGAGAGATAAGATTATCGTTGAAGTTCTAAACGGGCCATATAGAAATTTGCTTTGGCTCAACAAAAATCTTCCAGCCATTCAGATTAAAAAACCTAAAACAATAATCTACGCTTGTCCTCCTGGCATAAACAAAAAGAACAAAATAAAGTTTACGAACATGGGAGGAGAACCAATTACGGTTCGGGTACGGATAATTCCGTATCGCACTTAACAAACCAAAAGCCAGGGGAACGATAGCAAAAAGCTACCTACCCTGGCTTTTAAAATTTAAATACATTATAAGTAAAAAGTATTAACTACTGACTACCCACTAACCCCTTTATTATCTCAATTAATCCCTTGGAAACCAAAGCGATTGCTATACCAACTAAAGCATAAATAAGCATCTTTCTTGCTGTGCCAATTTTTTCTTCATTTCCAGCAGAAGTAAGCCAATTAAAAGCAGCAAAAAGCAACATAAAGACAGCGATAATCATAATAATAGCAAAAAACCAATTCACTAATGTCTCTATTAAATCAACTAAATTTTGCATATCTGTTATATCGCTAGTTGGAACTGGATTCGTTTCATCAGCTGCAAATACAGATAAAGAAAATCCGAATAAAAGAACACATGATAAACCCACAATTATTATTTTTTTCACAAATTTCACCCCCTTTCATTAAATTTATTTTATATAAACCTAATTAGCTCCTAAGAGCTCTCTAATTATACTTGTAAAACCGGCTCCTATTAAACAAATAGCAAGCCCGACAGCTGCCCAAATCATTGTTTTTCTCGCTTGAGTTACTTTCTGTTCGTTGCCTCCAGAAACCATAAACATAAATCCGCCAATTAAGAACATCAATGTTGCTAAAGGAATAGCAATCCAAAAAATCCAGGTAGCAATACCAACAATCAACTCATTAAAACTGGTTGCATTAAGAGGATTTGAAATAGAACCACCTTCTTCCTCTTCTCCGTTCGCATAAATTTTAGAAATAGGAAATCCGAATATTAAAACTGGGATAATTAATAAATAAGTTTTTTTAAATATATTTTTAATCATAAATTTATAAATTAATCACTCTTCTTCATATTCCCCTTCATAATCCCCCTCACCTTCAGAACATTCAGGAAAATCATTCCAAGCCCACATTATTTTACCAGAATCTGAATCTTGATTTACTAATGTTTTCATTAAAGTATCAATAAGAAGCCAGCTGCAAAAAATAATTAACAAACCAATAACAACATTAGTAAATATACTTTTTGCCAAGCCCACTCTCTGTTCATTTCCACCCGATGTTAAAAAAAGAATACCGGCTACTACAAATAAAAGAGTGGCAATCGGAATAGCTAAATTAAAACTAATGAAATTTATGATATTGCTTGCTAATTCCCATAAATGACATAAAGTACAATCTGACTGACCCTTACTCCCACAAGGAACTATCGGTCCAGTATGAATGCCAGCATTAACAGAATTAGCTCCAATAAGTGCAATAGCAACTAAATAAATAATAAAAAATACTTTAAAAACTTTCATTTGATTATTATTTCATTAAAAGATTAATCTGATTTATTGACTTGTCAATTGCTTTTCCTATAGTTTCCTCACCTAGTACTACTGATTCTATCATATCAGCAAAAATATTTTCAATAGACAAGCTATCAACTTGATACCATGACTGAGCAGACAATGATTGTTCAGCAAAAATACCTACATCTTTATCATCCTTTTGCCAATCAACTAAATCTCTGCGAGCGGTTGGTTTTTTTGTTTCTTCTAAATATTTTTTTGAACTTTCCTTTTGGACTAGCCAATTTATAAATTCCCAGGCTTGTTCTGAACTTTCAGAATTGCGAGAAACAGACATCCCCCAATAATTAGCGTAATTAATATCTTTTTCTGAACTTTCAATTTGAGGCATTCTGGCAACTCCGAAATTTAAATAAGGCGATTTAGCTTTAATTGTTGGCAAATGATATGAATAATTAAATATCATTGCTGCTGTTCCTTCATAAAAAGCATCAATAGAATAATGCATTCTGGTATTCCAAGTATAAGATGATTTCAAAGGATTAGCAAAGTCAGTATAAAATTCTAAAGCTCTTTGTCCTGGATAAAAACTTTCGTTATCTAATTTAACAGCATCATCAAAAATAACTCTTGTTTTATTTTGATCTGTCATTTGAGCGCCTGACTGAAGCATTAAAAGCGATAAAATATCGGTCGAACGATTAACATTTCTAGCTGTACCGATAGAAGCTCCAGCGCGAATAATATTATCCCTATCATCTTTTATGGTTAATTTTTCTAAAACATCCAAAAACTCTTCCCATGTTTCAGGCGGTTGAGCAATACCAACTGTATTAAAAATATCTTTATTATAATAAAGAGCTAATGTATCAACACTCAAAGGAAGCGCGACAACATAGCCATCTACAACAAAGTCCTTATAAACAACATCAACAAAATTATCTTGAATATCTTTAATTAAAACTAAATCAGATGGAGCAGCCCAAATTTTATCTTCATATTTAGGCACCCAAGTATGATGAATCATAAAAATATCAGGACCTCTCCCGCTAGCCATTGCTTCAAGTAAATCTTTTTCGTATGTTGAATAAACTTTTTTGTAATATTTAATTTTAATTTTTGGAAATTCCCCGTTAAAATCAGCAATTAATTTATTAAAAACATCCGAATCATCAAAGACTCCCCAAAACTCCAGATCCGTACTTGCCAATGGACTTGATTTGCATCCTGGAAAAGAAATTGCTAAAGCAAAAATAAAAATGGGAGCAATGAACGTATAGATAGTAGTAGCTTTTATTTTAAACACAAAATTAAAGATTATGTTATTTATTTTCTAAAAATAAGTCCGTAATGATGATTATCTATTGATAATTCTTTTTCAAAATCAAATCCCTCTAATTTAATTAATTGTTGCACTTCTTCTTTTGAAATTAACCAACCATCCTTAGGAGCCAAAGAAGATGCTTTAATCCATTCTATAACAACAAGTCTATTATTGTCTTTTAAAACTCTTTTTGCTTCTTTGATTATTTCAGATTTTTTCTGAGATTGAAATAAAATATTTCGTAAAAGAACCAAATCTACTAATTCATCATTTAATTTTGAACCATTAGGAACTTCAAGATTGCAATGGATTGTTTCAATATTAGAAATATTTTCTAATTTTGCTTTACTTTCAACCGTCTCTAATGCGTCTTTCATAACATCCAAAGCATAGATACGTCCCTCTTCAACAATTTTTGCCATTGGAATGCTAAAATAACCATGACCGCAACCAAAATCAGCAATATTCATACCGTCATGAATATCTACTTGTTCTAAAATTTCTTCGGGTTGAAGAAACCCATTATTATTTTCCATATTTTTTTATATACAAGCCACTGAAACAACTTTATCGCCTTGCCTTAATTTCATAACTTTAACTCCTTGAGTTGCTCTGCCCAGACAAGAAACACTTTTAAGTTTTGTTTTAATAACTTGACCCTTTTTAGAAATAGCAATTAAATCTTCTTGTTCTTTGTCTAATATTTGACTCACAACAATATCCCCTGTTTTACTGTTTATTTTAGCCGTTTTAATTCCGACACCACCTCTTTTTTGAATCTTATAATATTTCAAATCTGTTTTCTTGCCAAATCCATTTTGAGTGACAACTAGAATCTTTAAATCTTTTTTATCCTTACTCTTCATGATGATATCCATTCTTACTAATTTATCATCATTTCTCAATTTGATCCCCTTGACGCCAGCTGCTGTTCTGCCCATCGCTCTAACATCATCTTCTTTAAAACGAATACTTTGACCTTTTTCTGTGACTAATATGATTTCGTCTTTGCCAGAGGTAAGATTTGCCCATTTAAGTTTATCTTCTTTTTTTAATTTTATGGCGATTAAACCGCTAATACGAACGTTAGAAAAATCATCTATTTTTGTTCTTTTAATTATACCATTTTCAGTAGCCATCACCAAATATTTGATATCCTCTCCTTTGCTAATATTGAGAACAGCTGTAATCTTCTCATTTGGACCTAATTGTAAAAGATTAACAATAGCTTGTCCGCGAGCTATTCTTTTTGTTTCGGGAAGTTCATAAGCCATTGATTTAAAAACACGGCCTTTATCAGTAAAGAATAAAATATTATCATGTGTTGAGGCATGCATAAAATGTCCAACCGCATCTTCTTCTCTAGGGGTTATTCCAACGACTCCTTTTCCTCCTCTATTCTGAGCGCGATATGATTCTGGGTTAACTCTTTTGATATATCCCCCCTCTGTTAAAATAATAATACAATCTTCTTTCGGAACTAATTCTTCTATATTCAATTCACCTACTGGACGAGCATAAACCTTGGTTCGTCTTTCATCATTATATTTTTCTTTCAATTCTTTAAGTTCTTTTTTGATTACTGTTAATATTTTCTTAGGACTTTTAAGCAATGTTTCCAATTCTTTAATTAACTGTCTTTTCTCTTTCAATTCATCTTTTATTTTTTTCTGTTCTAAACCAGCCAATGCCTGTAATTTCATTTCTAAAATGGCTTCTACTTGTTTATCGCTGAATTTAAATTTCTTTATTAAGTTTTTACGCGCTTCTTCTTTATCTTTGGATTTTTTGATTATATTTATAACAGCATCAATATTATCAAGCGCTTTACTTAATCCCATTAAAATATGAGCTCTTTCTTTTGCTTGATTTAATTCAAATTTAGTTTTTCTAGCAACAATTTCTTGGCGATGTTTGATATACTCTTCCAAAAAATCAGCTAAGGACAATACTTGGGGCTGAATTCCATTAACCAAAGCAAGCATGTTCATATGAAATGTTTTTTGTAAATCAGTAAATTTAAAAAGATGATTAAGTATTTTCTTAGGATATGCATCATTTTTTAAATCAATAACAATTCTGACTCCTTCTTTACTATTTGATTCATCGCGAATATCTTTAATACCTTGTATTTTTTTACTTTTTACCAAATCAGCTATTTTAATTATTAGATTAGCCTTATTAACACCATAAACCATTTCATTAACTAAAATCTGAAATTTACCTGCTTTTTTTTCAACAATTTCTGTTTTAGCTCTCATGACAATAGGGCCCTTCCCTGAACTATATGCTTGAATCATTCCTTTGCGATTATAGATTTCGCCACCGGTTGGGAAATCAGGTCCTTTAATAAATTGAAAAAGATCTTTGACGGTTGCTTCTGGATGGTCAATAAAATAAAGTATTCCATCAATTATCTCTCCTAAATTATGAGGCGGTATATTGGTCATCATTCCAACAGCAATACCCATCACACCATTTAATAAAAGCTGTGGTAATTTTGCAGGAAGAATAACTGGCTCTTTGCGAGTCCCATCATAATTATCAACCCAATCAACTGTTCCTTTTCCGATGTCTAAAAGCATCTCATCAGTAATTTTAGACATTTTTGCTTCAGTGTAGCGAAAAGCTGCCG
>CAZUOI010000035.1:0-5876 GCA_964621945.1 uncultured Candidatus Saccharibacteria bacterium | reverse complement strand
TGGCTATTTTTAATAACAAACTAATAGTTAATAAGCCAAATATAAAAGAGAATAATAATCCTAACATTAATTCTAAAGAAAAAGTAAAATTATTTAAATTAAGAATAATATTCCCTCCCAAAACCATTGGCAGACTCATTAAAAAACTCAACTTTAACGCAGAAGTGCTATTAAATTTTCTTAATAATAAAGCTGATACCGTCAATCCAGATCTTGATAATCCAGGTAAAGCAGCTAAGGCCTGAACAAAACCAAGCAGAATACTATCTTTATTTTTTATTCTTTTTATTTCTTTTGTTTTTATTTTTTTTGTTCTAATTTGTAGCCAACCGGTAATTAATAATAACAAGCCTATGATTAGGGTTATAATTTTAGTAGACAACTCTAATTGTTCTTCCATACCCGCAAATACTTTCATTAAGATAAAACCAAAAAAACCTCCTATTAAAGAAGTAATAATTAAAAATTTTAAGGTTTCTTGTGTCTTAGAATTAGCTGATTTAAAATTAAAAAGCGCTTTAATTAATTTCAAAACATCTTTATGAAAATAAATAAGGGCCGCTAAAAACGTCCCAAAATGTAAAAACAAAGCATGTTTAATAATTATTTCTAAACTTGCTTCGCTATTAAAAAAATTCTTTTCTATTAAAACTATAATTCCCTCTGAACTGACTGGTAACCACTCAAAAATGCCTTGGATAGCGCCTAAAACTATTTGTTCAAACATATAAACTATTCTATCATAAGAAAAAATCAAAGACAACGAAAATTAATTATGATATAATTTAATTATGTCAAACGAAATTATAGATAAAATTATTATAATAATAGCCTTAATAGGAATTCTTACGATTATAGGTTTTTTAATTCCTGATACTACTTCATATATTACAAATCAAGATGAAACAATAAAGCTTGGAGATAAAGAATTACTTAATAAAATAGGCCAGATGCTTATTATTGGATTTCAAGGAACAGTAATTTCAGAGGAATCATATATTTCCAAAGCAATGAAAGATTTAAATATAGGTGGAATTATACTTTTTGATTATGATGTTCCTTCCAAAAGTTCTCCAAGAAATATTACTAGTCCATCTCAGATAAAAGAATTAATAAAAAATCTGCAAAAATTTTCTCCAACTCCCCTTTTTATCGCTATTGATGCTGAAGGAGGATATGTTAATCGTTTAAAACCAAAATATGGATTTATTGAAATTCCCAGCGCTCAAGAAATGGGGAAAAGAAATATTGAAGAAACTAAAAAAACAGCCATTAAATTAACAAATCAATTTATTGATTTAGGAATAAATACAAATTTCGCGCCTGTCGTAGATGTAAATGTTAATCCAGATAATCCAGTTATTGGAGGAATTGAACGTTCTTTCTCAAATAATCCAGAAAAAGTTACAGAACATGCATTAGCTTTTATTGAAGGACATCATCAAAATAATATAATAACAGCTATAAAACATTTCCCAGGACACGGAAGCTCAAAAGATGATAGCCACAAAGGAATGACTGATATAACCAAAACATATAAGGAAAAAGAATTAATTCCCTATCAGAAGCTTATAGAAAAAGCAGTAGTTGATATGGTTATGACTGCCCATATTATTAATAGAGACATTGATCCTGATTATCCAGCCACATTATCTCCCTTTTTTATAAATAACATCTTAAGAAAACAACTTGGCTTTGAGGGCGTAGTTGTTTCAGATGATATGCAAATGGGAGCCATCACAGAATACTATGGATTCGCTGAATCAATAATCTTAGCGATTAATGCTGGATGCGATCTGCTTATTATCTCAAATAATAATAAGATTTACGATGAAACAGCGCCTTATCGAGCTCAAGAAATTATTTTTGAAGCTGTTAAAAGCGGAAAAATATCAATTGATAGAATTTTAGAATCTTCTGATCGTATCTATAACCTCAAAAAACAATTCGGGATTATTAAATAAATTGACGGATTTAAAATATTAACGTAGTATTTTAAAAAAGTTCCTTGTCAAATATTTTTATTTCTAGGAAAGGAGGGATTGCGATATGAACAAAAACCAGTGCATTGGATGTATTGAAAGAGATGTTGAGAAAATAATGAAATATGCAACCGGAATCATTGTAATTTCTCCCGATGGAACTCTAAAGTTTATTGAAAATAAAAACTCCCGATTAGGGATATTAGCTGTAATTGGACCCGCTGACCCTTCTGATCAGAAACTAAGACCTAAAGAAATATCAAAGCTTAACTTTAATAAAGCTCTTTTAATGGAAGTGGGATTGGGAGCTGGTAAGCCTTATCATAAGGCTAAAGGCATTAATAAGAAAAAACATCAACCCTTTATATCTAAAAGAAGAAAATGGTTCTCTTTAACAGAAAAACAGTATAAACTTGTTATGCCTTTTATTTTTAACTTCATAATAGAAAAGTCATTG
The DNA here is from genome assembly GCA_964621945.1 of uncultured Candidatus Saccharibacteria bacterium. GTDB lineage: Bacteria > Patescibacteriota > Minisyncoccia > Portnoybacterales > UBA2143 > JAHJQT01. The sequence continues at coordinate 3,437 of CAZUOI010000035.1, read as the reverse complement.
GATAAAATAAGAGGATGGAAATTAAAAGGGTTCTCTTATTCTTCTGTCACAATATTAAAACACAAAAACAGCAAAATCATATCACGCAAAACTTACAAAGACTACCTCAGAGGAACTAGATTTGCAGTATCTCCAAAAGATGATTTCTTTATTAAAGATCTTATTTCTATAGCAAAAAATAATTCTCAAACATTAAAACAAATAAGAGGATTGTATTACTTTGTAGAGATGGAGCTAAGATATTTCCTAAAAAAAAGAAAACCTAATTCTTTTAAGAAATCTGAAACAGCCTGGCTAATCAAGGAAGAAATAAAAAAAATGAGCGTTCCTTTAAGAGGATATATTCTGCACAAAATATCAGAAGAAAAAAAACGACCTGTTTATAATGACCTCGTAGATGTCTTCGGAACAAAAGAAATAAACCATCTTCCAGTAAAAAAAGAAGTGCCTTTATTTTTTTCATTTGACGGTGTTGATATAAAGATAGCCATTCCGCCAAAAAGGAAATACAAAATAAAAAGAAAGAGATCAAAAAGAGATAGTCTTACTTTTGAAATCTTTCCTCACAATCTTCTAACTTTAGAAGATCTTGAAGAATATGAAAATGAAAAGAAAAGAAGGAGAAATGAGAGGAGAAAAAGAATATATGGAGAGAAAGATCATCTACTTTCTGAGTTTTTCCCTCACAATCTTCTAGCTTCAGAAGATCTTGAAGAATATGAAGATAAAGTTCCATTTTAAAAGCGCCACAAGAATTAATCCTTGTGACGCTTTTTTATTTTTTCCGACCAAATAAACTCTCCTGATCCTCCCATGAAAAACGTGGCTGGAAATAAGGAATCCTTTCTCCTATTTTGACTAATAACCCCCATTTATAATAAGGAGCCGCAGGAATTGCCCATTTACAATATTCAGCAATTGGACAAAAATAACAAAGGTCCTTATAGTTTTTGGGCCAAAGATTAGGATTTTCTAAAAGAGCTTTTGGTTCAAAATAGACAGTTGATTTATTCTTGGAAGAATTTTGAAAGCTTCTGCGACATAAATTCCTTCCAAGAAGCCAAATTGCTGGATTAATATGCAAATGAGAAAAACCATGTTTTTGCATAAAATTTTGTGACCAGATTGTAACTTGATCAACAAATTTTTCATAAACTTTTATCGCCTCTTTCCCGGTTAGTTGAACTGGATGTTTTTCTTTTATTCCAAAGAATTTTTCCCAAAATATTCTTCTGATCACCTCTGTTGAACCCAAAATACGTAAAGCATGGAAATCAACTGGAATAGGTGTTGGAAAAATAGGAATTATTTTAAATTCTTGAAGCCATATTGTTAATAAGGCAAAAATCTTCCGACGCATACCTGTAAAGCCCTTTTTATTTCTCTTATGATCAATCCTAGAAAAGGCTTCTTCAAAATCACTAACTCCCTCAAAAACGTTTCGAACATCACCACTCCAGAGTTCATAAAGGACATTCATATTATGAAACCAGCTTCTACTGATTTCACCCAACTTATATCCCTTTATCCTTTTTTCAAGATTATCGTTATTGTCTGGATTAGATTCTTTGATTTTTTTGTCTTCTTGGGGCATGAAATCAAAATCTGTCTGATTATCTTCCCATTCCACAATATCCTTTTTCTTTCCATTTTTTTCTCTTATATTCTCAATAATGAGAATCTTCAATTCATTTTCTATCTCCAAAGCTGAATTTTTACTAACAACTTTATTAGGATCAAATAGATCAGATCTTTTTTCATAAAGCTGCCAAAAAAGTTGCATAGGAACTTCAGAGATAATTGATCCTCTCATTGAAAGAGAAGCACAAAGAAGAAAAAGAGATAATTCCAAATCAGATAATCCATGATTCGGCGGAGGCCATTCTTTCTGGGGGAGAACTAGACCATTTAATACGCCGTCTTCCTCTCGCCTTATCCAAGCATCATCAATTGCTCTAAAAACCTTAATCGCTTTCTTATTATCAAAATAAGTCCGTTCTTCCTTTTTCAAAATCAGCCACCTCCTTTCCGTTAAAGATTTTAAACAACTAAAAACAGGATAGCTTATTCTGCTATCCTGTCAACACTTAGATAAATATTATTCTGAAATAATCTGCCATTTGAAGCTTCCATCAACTTCTTTAATTGCCCAGAAATCATATTTCCAAAACATTCTATCACCTGCTTCATTTAAAGCAGTTGAACCAGTTATACCAGTATAGGAATTAGCTTGTTTAATGAATTCGCTTTTAAATACTTCAAAATCATTAGCATCATCAACATTTGAATATGATTCAGCAATGACCCATAAAGCATCATAGGCAGCCATTGAATAAGTTTCAGGACTCTTATTTAATTCTTGACTGACTCTTTCTTTAATTTGATTATAATCATCCGTATCTCCTTCTGCATTTATTGGACAAGGATATTCTGTCTTTATCGCAAATTCAACTGCTTCAGTATTATCAATTAAAGCGCTACTCAAAGCAACTCCATTACTTCCATACCATTTAACTTGTGAAAGATTGCTATATTTACTTGCTTCATTAAAGATATTAATAACTTCATTAAAAGCAGCTAGATATATAGCTACGGAGTCTGCTCCCTGTTCACTTATTACTTCTTCTGCAATTAAATTCAGTTTTTCTATTATTTCTTTAAAATCTTTAGTATCGGGATCGTACTTTTGACCATCAAGCGCTATTCCTCCTCTATCTTCAAAACTACTAGTTACTGCGGCATGAAGACCTCCGTTACCAGCATCATCTCTCCAAATAGGAATAATTGCCTTGATTCCATCCTTATTCATCAAATCAGCTACTGCTTTACCTTCATAAACATCATCTGTCACAAATCTAAATACATTATCATTTGGATAAGCTAAAGAATGAGCTGTGCTTCCTTGGCTAATTATTAAAATATTATTCTGATCAGCATAATTTTTAACCGCTTTAACTTCTGAACTTGATTGAGGGCCTATTACGGTCATTACTCCTTTTTCTTTTAATAATTTTAATTCTTCAAGCGCTTTTTCTGGATTTCCTTTTGTATCTTTAATAATAATTTCAATTCTTTTTTTACTATCTATACTAGAAAAATAATCATTAATATCAGTAACAGCAATATTTAAAGCTATTTTACTGCTTTCGCCTAAAGAAGACCAATCGCCAGTAATATCTAAGAGTGCTCCAACTAAAATGGTCTCTTGCTCATCAACTACTTTATCTTTGAAAAAATCTGAATACTGCCAAAACAGAACTCCTCCTATAATAACGATAAAAACTAAAATTATAATTTTATACATATATTTAATTTTTTTAATTATTTTTTTTCTTTTTTTCTGATAAATTTTCTTTTATTAATTCACGAACCCTTGTTCCATAATGCTCTTGCTTATGATAAGGATCTAATCCCATCATTGTCAAGATGGCATCCTC
>CAZUOI010000034.1:0-6078 GCA_964621945.1 uncultured Candidatus Saccharibacteria bacterium | reverse complement strand
AGATAATTAGAAGCTGTGATTGTATCAGGTACATCTGCATCTAAGATACCCATATCTCCTACAACATTAAGATCTTTTCCTATGTAGTATGAACCTGTAGTCGTTGAATTCCCTGATACTAATAGATCATTAGTTATTGTTAATTGAGCGATGGTTGATGTTGAAGCGGTGATATCTCCTGATGTTAATGAATCAGAGACAGATAGAGTTGTAGCGCTTAAGCCACTATTGAATGTAGCTCCATTATTAAATGTAGAATCAGAGTAAATTGTTAATGTTGGAGTGATATTATCTTTAGTATTACCTATTGAGAGACTACCTCTAATACTTAATGAACCTCCTATTGCTCCTGAACCTGTTACATTGAATGATGATAATAGAGCATGGCCTGATATTTGTAAACCTGAAGAAGGTATTGAGACTGGTGAATATGATGGTGTTGAATAGTTGATTCTGTTGTTTATCTGACTTGCTAGATTATCTATTCTATTGTTAATACTTGATAAATCAGCTGGATTAACTATTTCATTGAGAAGAGTTGTTGTTTTAATGATTCTTTCTACTTCTGTTACTTTAGTTATGTTGTTAATATTGTTTGTATTTGTGATGTCTGTTTGATTGTCTACTGGAGTAGATTCTACTTGTTCTACTTGTTCTTGATTGTTTATTGAAAATTGTTGAGGTGTAGATTGAGGTGAAGAGATAAAACTGCTGATGAAGTTAAATGTTTTGGAATATGTGTTTGAGATATTTCTGCTAAAATCAATAATTGAATCTAATATGCTTGCTGATGCATAATCTTTTACTTTTGAAATATTATCTACTGTTTTGTTTTTTAAATTATTAAAATTAGATGATAAATAGTTTTTTGCTTTGCCTGCCGTGGCCTTGGCGAAGGTCATGGCTTTGTTTCCCGTATTTTTCGTGAAAGTCATGGCTTTCGAAATATTACTTTTGATATTTGAAGATGTTTTTGAGATCGTTTGTTTGACTGGATTGTATGTATTTAAAGCTATTGAATATATTTTGTTTTTAGTTGCAGACGCTGTTGATTTTGTATAAGCTAGAGTTTTGTTTACTAAATCTTTTGTATTCTGGATTTGGTTTGAGGTGAAAGAGGTTATTAATCTTTGAGTATTACCTACTGATTGACCAAAATTAGATATTGACTTTTCTAATCCAGTCATCTCTTCCTCTGCATAAACATTAGGAGCAAAGCATATGAAAGAATTAACAGATATTAACAATGCCAAAGTTAAAGCAACTACAGTTTTTATTGTTTTGTTCTTTGACTGAACAGACTGACTAGATTGATTATTAATAGTTAATCTAACAACATCTTTATTCTCTATCCTTTGCTGATATCTTTTTATCTTGTCTGCATATTCCTTAAAAGCTGTTTTTTGAAAATAATCAGTTGTTTTAATTAAATTAACCATTTGATCTAATTCTTCTTTAGAATAATATCGCCAGCCTCGAGAATCTCTTTTTGCTCTTGGAAGCAAACCCATTTCTTCCCATCTGATTAAGGTGGTTTTAGTACGATCTATTTTTTTTAGAATATAATTTAATGAATATTTTTTCTTCAACATTTTTATGATAACAAATAAAAAAAGGGTTTCATTTCTTGAAAACTAAAATACAAGAAATTCGCCCTTTTCTTTTAATATGTTAATTAGATTGTATATAACACTACAACGATACTATAACCTAGCATTATACTACCATAATAATTCTATTAAAAACTCTTGTCAACTAGCTATCTGTGGATAACTAAATGATAAACAAACAGCGTCTTCTAAGAAATCCAAAAAGATGAACAGGCACGGCCTTAGTGTGTTCTAAGAAATCCAGGCCGTGCCTTACGCTGGCAAGCGGAAGGCACGTGCCTGAGATTGATTAGATAACACACAGCTTTGAACTTATTCATAGGCACGGCCTATTTCATACTCTAACCTTTATAAACATTATAAAACATTACTAATATTTATCTATTTTCGAAGTAATTAAGCAGAAATTTAACTAATAACTCCCCTCCTAATTCATCTGATTTGTGTTCAATAAAATACTCTGCTTTAACTCTTTCTGGATTTACGGTAACTCCCTTACCTATTTCTAACATCTCTGCATCATTATAATTATTCCCAGTAGTCATTATTTGTTTAGGATCTATTTTCATAACATTAGCCAAAACTTCAATTGCTTTTCCTTTAGATGTTTCTTTGCTTCCAATATCATATCCTTCATTTGTCCAGAGACAATACAATTTATCATTACTTATTTCTTTAACTAACTCAGGAATTTCTTCTATTTGTTCACAATGAACTGTTAAAATAAAAAATTTTGGTTCAAATCCCCTGATTCCTTTGTCTTTGTTTTTTATTTTAATAACTTCTTTTTTTATATCCCTTATTTGATTAAAATACTCATCTGAATATTCTGGATGAGTTATCTTATTATTAACCCAAGTAATGTTTCCATTTTCTGCCTGTAAGATAGTTTTTTCATCAAAAAATTCATTAACCAAACTTTTTAAATAAAGAATGTTACGACCTGAAGAAAAATTAAGCCGAACATATTTTTCTAATTTTTTCAAATCCTCAATAAATTCTGAAGATAGTTTTTTTGATTCCATATATAAATCAATACTATCTTCATCTATAGTTTCCTGAATCTTTGTCCCAACAGGAGCAATCACTCCGTCAATATCAAAAGTTACAATTTTAATCGCATCCAGTTCTTCTTTTGTAATTTCTTTTATATTTTTCATTGTATTTATTATACTTTATTTCTATAAAATAAAAAAGGAGCAAAGCTATTGTCGCCTGCCCCTTTATTTTTCTTCATCTTGCACCTCCATTTACACTTCCATTTCAAGTTCGTCCCGGAAGATAATTTTTTTACATTTTAATCTCCTGAGCTCCTTGAGATATTTATCCAAACTTACCAATGCCAGCAATCCTTTTTTCTTTTTTGTTGGTCTTTCATGATAAAAAATTCCACAAATCCTCTCTCTTTCACAAGGAAAATAAACTACTTCCTCTCCAAGAAGAATATCTTTCTCAACCATTCTTTCTTGTCCATCCCCAGGAGCAACCCTCACACTCGCTATTTTCTCACTCATAACACCCTCCCTATAATATTGTTTTTTGTTAAGGTCCTTTCTTACCCGAACATTAACAGATCTGGCTTAAAAATCAAGAGTAATCCTAAAATTAAAATTAATAACCCGCCGATTAAAGTACTCCATTTTGTATATTTCTCAGTAAATCCAATCTTACTCAAAGTAATAATCGCTATGGCAAATATTATCATATCATCAAGCATAAATATAATAGTATAGAATAATAGATATAGATAATATCCTGCAGTACTTAAATCACTTAAAGACAATATTTTAGTATAAATTGCCGGCAAACCAGCTGAACAGAAAAATTCAATAAAATTAACGCCGAAAGCTAAAATAATAATTCCAAGAATAGTAGCTGGTAATGTTTTTGATTGAACAACCTGTTTGGCCTTAGCAGATAATTTTTCATTCCACTTACTGCCTACTGGAGCTATTTCACAAACACCAGGTTTAAAAGTAATAAATTTTTTAATTTGCCAAATACCGACAGTTAAAGCAAATAATCCAATTATAATTCTAGTTAAGGTAACATAACTTATGGCTAAAAATAGATTAAGCCAAGCGGCTAAAAGCAGATAATAGACAATTCCTGAAACAACAATAAATGTTCCCCCGACTATCCATATTCTTTTTCTTGAACGAACATTAATTAATAAAGCAATTAAAAAAAGTAAAACCCACATAGCGCAAGGATTAAATCCATCAAGAGCCGCTAAAAGAACAGTTAAAACAGGCAAAGACATTTTAGAAAGATTAATCTTGCCGATAATAGGATAATTAATAATCTGTTCATCTTTTGTCTCTTCTTTGCAAGCGCAGGACTCGTCACATTTATTTATTTTATCCGAAGGACTAGGACATCCTTTTTCTAAACAATTTTTAATAGCTTTTTCAATAATTCGTCCGGTTGTTTCATCATTTAAATATCCTCTAATTATCTCTTCTCCAATAAATACAACCGGTACCCTAACTGTTTTTTCTTCTCCACAAGACTCAAGAAGCTGTATAAAAAACTTAGCATTTTCCCTATCCCCAAAAACCTCATAAGAATTAATTTTTAAAGAAGAATACTCCCCTTCAAACTCTTCTAAAAGAGAAGTGATTTTTTTACAAACAGGACAAGTACTGCCGTAGAAATAATAAATCTCTACTGGATTTTCAGACTTATTATCTTGCTTGTCTGCCGAAGAGGTAGAAGCAAATGCAAAATTTGCTGTTCCTAAGAAAACAAGTGATATTAATGCTACGATTATAAGTTTTTTCATGATTGGTATACCATAGGCCGTGCCTTGACGAGTACACCCTTCCGCTTGCCAGCGTAAGGGATGTAGCTCTCAAGGCACGGTCTATTACTTTTTCATTTTATTATTCCTCCTCCTAGACATACATTCTTCTGACCCTCCTTCGCTTTGCTTCGGCGAGGCGAGTAAAAAACAGCCCATTGACCTGGAGTAACTGCTTTCTGCGGTTTATTAAAAATTAATTCAAGAATATTTTTATTTCTAATCCGTAAATTAGCTGAACTAACTTTCTGATTAAAACGTATCTTAGCCATAACTTTAATTGTTTTTTTAGGAATTTTTCCTGAAATAAAATGATAATCAGAAACAATAATTTTCTTACTAAAAAGCGCTGGATCATTCTCCTTATTAGTAACTATTAACTCATTCTTTTTTTTATTAATTCCACTTACCCACCATGGTCCATTCGGTAGATTAATTCCTTTTCTCTGACCAATTGTATAGAAATGTAATCCTTGATGTTTTCCTAAAACTTTATTTTCTTTATTAACAATATCTCCTAGTTCAATACCTATTTCTTTTTCTAGATAAAATTTAATTGATTTACTAGAGACAAAACATAAATCTTGACTCTGTTTTATTTTACTAAAAAAGTTGAATTTATTTCTTTTCGCCATTTTATAAACTTCATCTTTTGTGTAATCACCTAGAGGAAATATAATATTTTTTAACTGATTTTGTTGTAATAAACATAAAAAATAACTCTGGTCTTTGTTTTTATCTTTTGCTTTTAAAAGCTCGTATTTGCCTAATTTTTTATTCTCTTTAATTCTAGCATAATGGCCAGTCGCTACATATTTTATGTTATGTTTCTTCGCAAATTCAAACAATTTATTGAATTTTACCAAGCGGTTGCAAACTATACAAGGACTGGGTGTTTTTTTTTCTTTTAAAACTGATAAAAAATATCCCATTACTTTTTTCTTAAAATTAGCTTTATCATTAATAATATAATAAGGAATTTTTAATTTATTACATACTTTTCTGGCGATATTAAAAGATTCTTTACGCTTGCCTTTCCAATAATCATATTTAAAAGAAACGCCAATTGGTTGATATCCTTGTTCTTTTAGTAATAATAAAGAAACTGACGAATCAACTCCGCCAGATAATCCAACTACTACTTTTTTATTCTTACTTTTCATTATACTTCTTAAGAATTTTAAAATCCTCCTTTAAAATATCTTTCATATTTGCGTTATATACTACAACTGCCGGATGATACAAAGGAATAATTCTAATTTTCCCAAAAGAAGCTCTTGCTTCAAAAATTTTGCCTCTTATTTTACTTATCCCTTGAATTTGATCATCTAAATTATATTGCTTTAAAATATGCGAAACAGCATAATTCCCCAAAGCGCCAATTATTTTTGGTTTAATAGTTTCTATTTGACTCTCTAAATACGAAACACATGCTTTTATTTCATCTGCCTGAGGATTACGATTTCCAGGCGGACGACATTTCAAGATATTACAAATATATACATTTTCTCTTTGCAGCCCAATAGAATTTAAAAGTTCAGTTAAAATATTGCCTGATTGTCCGCAAAAAGGAACCCCTGTTTTGTCTTCATTAAGACCAGGCGCTTCACCAATAAACATTATTTTTGCATTATGATCGCCCTGTCCAATAACTGGAAGTGTTCT
>CAZUOI010000033.1:0-6124 GCA_964621945.1 uncultured Candidatus Saccharibacteria bacterium | reverse complement strand
ACCCCAGCTCATTCATCTGTTGATGCAGAAATCGGAGAAAAACATAAACTAGAATCAATTCAAGTCATTAGCGAGAAAGGACGTATGACGAAAAAAGCAGGTAAAGATTTTGCTAGCTTAACAATACTTGAAGCGCGCAAAAAAGTTGTTGAAAAATTAAAAGAAAAAAAATTAATTGAGAAAATTGAAGATTACTCACATCAAATTCCCTGTTGTTACCGTTGCAATAATACTATTGAACCATTAATAAGCAATCAATGGTTTCTTAAAATGGATAAGCTTGCTCAGAAAGCGATTGAAGCAGTTAAAAGTGGAGAAATTAAATTTCACCCAAAACGCTGGGAGAAAGTATATTTTGACTGGCTAAAAAATATTAAAGATTGGTGTATTTCACGACAAATCTGGTGGGGTCATAAAATTCCAATTGATGGAGTTGATGATGTTTTAGATACTTGGTTTTCTTCTGCATTGTGGCCTTTAGCAACTCTTGGCTGGCCTAAAAAAACAAAGGACTTAGAAACATATTATCCGACTGATACTTTAAGTACAGCCCGTGACATTATTAACTTATGGGTAGCTCGAATGATTTTCTCTGGATTAGAATTTATGAAGAAACCGCCATTTTCAGATATATATATTCACGCCACTGTTTTGAATAAACAAGGAAAAAGAATGAGTAAATCATTAGGAACAGGAATTGATCCTTTAGAATTAATAAATCAATACGGAGCTGATGCAACGCGCTTTGGCCTGCTTTATCAGGCATTTGAAGGACAAGATATGAAGTTTTCAGAAGATAATATTTTAATGGGTAAAAAATTTATTAATAAAGTATGGAATGCTAGCCGATTCGCCTTAATGCAAATTGGAGACAATAAAATTAAAATTACAGAAAATATAGAAAAATTAAAAGATTTAACTGGAGCTGATAAAAAAATAATAAAACAACTTAAAGAAACGAATAAAGAAATCACTAAATGTCTTGAAGATTATCAATTCGGAAATGCTGCTCACTTAATTTATGATTTCTTTTGGCATGATTTTTGCGATAAATATATTGAATCTGCTAAAAAACAAAATGATCAAAAAACAAAAGAAATTCTTGCTTATGTCTTGCTAAATTCTTTAAAAATTCTTCATCCTTTTATTCCATTTGCGACTGAAGCTATTTATCAAACACTATCATTTAAGAAAAAAGAATTATTAATGATTGAAGAATGGCCTAAATAATAAATTTCATGCAGTATGTTTTTTACATTTGTCTCGGTCTTTTACCTAGTTTAATCTGGTTATCTTTTTATTTAAGAAAAGATAAGCATCCTGAACCGAATTCTATAATTATAAGGGTATTTATTTGGGGAATGCTTCTAGCTCCATTAGCTATTATTTTGGAACTATTATTAATCTGGCTACTTAACCCAAGCTATAATCTAACAGCTCTTTTGTCTCAAACAAATTATGATAGTATTATTAAAACAATTTTAGCGGCAACATTAATCCCAGCCTTGGTTGAAGAATATTTAAAATATTCAATAGTAAAACATAGATTTCTTAGAAAACCAGCGTTTGACGAGCCAACTGACGTTATTTTATACTGCATCATCGCCGGACTTGGTTTTGCTGCTATAGAAAATATACTTGTTGTTTTTAAAGGTTCTTTCCCTAATTTTGGAGAATCATTTGGAATAATCGGTTTTCGTTTTTTAGGCGCAACATTACTTCATGCTTTAGCCTGTGGCATAACTGGTTATTGGCTTGCTTTAGGTCTTTTGAATGCAAAAAAAAGAAAAAGATTTATACTAACTGGACTAACTCTTGCTATTGTTTTGCATAGTTGCTATAATTACCTCATTATCACAGCGCTTAACAGAACGGATGGTTATAAAATAATTTTAATCTTTGCAACAGTTATTCTCTTATTTTCCGCAGCTCTATTTGTTTCTCTCTATTTTAAAAAATTAAAAAAACAAAAATCTATTTGTAAAATAAACTCCTGAAACATAGATTATAAAGCCTGAAACAAAATTAGTTTCAAGTTTAATAACTTAAGTTTCAAGATTAATATGGCTAAAAAACCTTCATTTTTTGAAAAATTAACTGGAACCAATTGGGAAGAATCAGAAAAGAAATCTTCTAAGAAAAAATCTTCTGAAGATAAATCTATTATTGAGGAAAAAGCGCCTAAAGCTAAAAAAGTAAAACCAGTTAAAAAAAGTATTTCTGAGAAAAAAGAAAAGAAAGTTTCTTTTCAGAAAGGATCTGATGATAATGAAAAAGAAGATTGGCTTAATGAATCAGAGGGACAGCTTACTATTGATGTCTATCAAACTCCTAACGAAATAGTTATTAAGTCAACTATTGCTGGAGTTAAACCAGAAGATATTGATATCAGCATGACCAATGACATGATCACCATAAAAGGAAATAGAAAAAAGGACGATGAAGCAAAAGAAGAAGATTATTATTATCAGGAATGTTATTGGGGTCCTTTTTCTCGCTCTGTAATTTTACCAATAGATGTAGAAGTTGATAGCGCTGAAGCTGGAATGAAAAATGGTATTCTAACAATTCGACTTCCAAAAATTGAAAAAGTAAAAACCAAAAGAATATCAATAAAAGCTGAATAGTTTACAAGATTCTTCTTTGTTTTCAAACAAAACCCCGCTTATTGTTGCGGGGTTTTAAGCGTGTTATTATTAAAAAATGAAGAAAATTTATCGTAAAATAATAATCGGACTTCTTATTATTCTTACAGGATTAATATATTTAATACTAATTCTTCAAATTGTTAATAATGAAAAGATAGCTTTTGGAATTAAAATAGCAAATACTAATTTAGGCGGGTATAATATTATAAAATCAGAAGAAATATTAAGAGAAGAATGTAATGATTTTGGAGAACAAGAAATTATACTTTTATATCAAGAATATAATTGGCCGATTAAATTATCTGATTTAGGATTTAAATTAAAATCTAAAGAAACAATAGATGAAGCTTATAAAATTGCACATCAGGCAAATATTATCATAAATATCAAAGAACAGTTATCTGCTTTGTTCGGCTTGCGTCAGATTGAACCTATTTATGAAATAGATAATGAAAAATTTAAAGAAAAAACATCTGAATTATTTAAAAATATTGAAAAACCAGCTCAAAATGCTTCTTTAATTTTTAACAAAGAAATTGATAATTTTTCTATTGAACATTCAACAAAAGGAACCACCATTAATAGAGAAGAATTATTAAATAAATTATTAAGAAACGCTTTAAGCTTTTCTAGACAACCAATTAATATAGAATTAATTATTGACGAGCCATCAGTTATAAACAACGAAACTAATTTAGCAAATGAAAAAGCTCAAAAAATATTGTCAAAGCAACCATATCAATTAATTCTTGAGAATAGAACGTGGACAATCAACAAAGAAACTTTAATTAATTGGCTTGAATTTAAACCCGAAAAAGTCACTGATTCTGATAATCAAATTCTTGGCGCTTTTTTAAACGAAGATAAAATTAAAGAATATTTATTAAAAATTTCTTATGATATAAACAAGCCGGCAACTAACGCTCAGTTGGAAACATCAAGTAGCACAGCTATTATTTTTACACCAGATCAACCTGGATTTGAAATAAAAACAGAAAAAACAATTGAACAAATAAATAATAATATTCTGGCTAGCGAACCAAATAAAAGGATAAATATTATAGCTGACAAGTCATTGCCAGAAATAACGTTAGGAGAAACAAATGATTTAGGAATTAATATTTTAATCAGTCAGGGAGTTTCAAATTTTTACGGCTCTTCAAAAAACAGAATTCATAATATAAAGATAGGAACAGCAACTCTTAATGGAATAATTATCAAACCAGATGAAGAATTTTCTTTTAATAGTTTTATAAGCGAAACAGGCCCCGAACAAGGATATTTGCAAGAAATGGTCATTAAAAAAAATAAAACAGTTCTAGAATATGGAGGTGGATTATGTCAGGTTTCAACAACTATTTTCAGAGCAGCCATTAAGGCAGGCTTAAAAATCACCCAAAGAAGACCACATGCTTTTCCAGTAGGATATTATAATCCGCAAGGATTTGATGCTACTGTCTATAGTCCTTGGACAGATTTACGCTTCATAAATAACACTCCCAATCATATTTTAGTGCAGTCATTTGCAAGTGGTTATCAATTGTTTTTTAATTTTTACGGCACCAACGATGGTAGAAACGTAAAAGTTAAAGGACCTTATGTCTTAGAGAAAGAAGAAGACGGTTCAATGAAGACCGTCTTTACCCAAGAAGTTTATAAAAAAGGAGAGCTTGTTGATAAACAAGAATTCTACTCCAACTACAAATCCCCTGATTTGTATCCCATTACAACAGAAGAAGAGAAAGAGGAGAAGGAATAAATTATGTGCGGACGGTGAGAGTCGAACTCACAAGGGATAAATCCCACCAGGACCTAAACCTGGCGCGTCTGCCAATTCCGCCACGTCCGCATATCTATATTTTAAACTTTTTATCTAAGAAATCAAGTATATCATAAGAAATCCAAAAAGATGAACAGGCATGGCCCTTACAGAGCTACATCCTTGCGCAGCAAGGTTGTGCGAATAAGGCCGTGCCTTTTTAGATTTTTAGAATTTCTCTCTTGCTTCTTCATAGGCCGTGCCTTGACGAGTACACCCTTCCGCTTGCCAGCGTAAGGGATGTAGCTCTCAAGGCACGGCCTATTCCCTCTTCCCACCCCTTGACTTTTTCTATTATGTTATATATAATATAAACAATGAAATTCGGCAAAAGAAGGGCTGGATTTCCCAGCCCTTTAAAAATTTATAAACTTTATTACAGAAAAGGAGGAAGGAAAATGGAAAATTTTTTAACAGGTATTTATATTGGAATATATATTATTGGATGCATTTCAATTTTATTCGGCCCTATTATTTTAGTTTATCTTCTAGCAAAAAATAATATCCTCTTCACTATTGCTAAAGAAGGTCAAGCAAAAGCAATTCTAAAATTCGGAAAATTCGAAAGGATGATAATGTGTTATCAGGGATACGGATTTAATGAGGATTGGGATGTTTGCCAAAGAGTTGATCATGGAAATAAACCCCATATAAATGGAGTCTGCGGAGCAATCAAGGATGCCAACGATAATATTACAGGTACTTGTGAATTACGGAAAGAATCATTTAGAATAGGCGGATTAATGTGGGTAGGCATTCCATTTGTCCATTCTGTTTACAGATATGAATTCAGATGGGTTTCTTTTGAACAAGCAGAAGAAGGAGGAAAACTGATCGAAAAAACAATTTCTCACGAAGAAGAATTAGATTATATCTTAGTTCAAGATGATATCTTCTACACTTTTTTGAAAAGTGCCGACTCAAAAGAATTAGTCCCAGTAGATATGGAGTTATTATTAACCATTAGGATAATTAATCCATATAAAGCATTTTTTCGCGTTCAAAACTGGCTTGAAGCCGTTCAAAATCAGACAAAGCCTGCTCTTCGCGGATTCGCCGCCGAAAAAACATATGCTGATTTAATCGGAAAAAAAGAGGAAACAGAAAGAGAGTCAGATGAATTCCTTAAAAATTCAGGCATACATCATTATGTAGAACGAAATTATGGCGCTCGTCTTAAACGAGTTGGCCTGGTGAGTATTGATCTATCAGGCGAACGAGGTCAAGCTTATCTTGAAGCATCTACAAAACAGTACGAAGCTGATAAAGAAAGCGACAGAATCAAAACAATTGCCGATGCTGAAGTTGAACGAATACGCAAAACATACAGCGAAATAACAAATCATGGAAGCGAAGGGTTGTTTATTAGAGCTAATGAGGCAATCGAAGAAGCTGGACGAGGCCCAAGTAATTTAGTTATATTCCCATTAGGATCTGCTAAATCAATGTTAAAAGATTTAACTGGCGGAATAATTAAAGAAAAAAAGGAGTAAAAAATGAATGTTTTATTAGGCATCATTGTTGTCCTCTCCATATTTTCTTTAATAATTTATTTAGTAATTAAAAAGAAGATATGGTTAATTGTAATCATTGGGATAATTATAATTATTATTGTTGGGATATTTATATCAGCTAGTTCAGACAAACCTGACAAACC
>CAZUOI010000032.1:0-6126 GCA_964621945.1 uncultured Candidatus Saccharibacteria bacterium | reverse complement strand
GCCATTTTTTTAACCCAATTTGGCCTAATGCTTCGTAAATCCGCGTCAAAAACAATAATTGCTTTCGCTCTTAATTTTTGAGATATAGAGAAGAGATTATAAAAATTACGTCCTTTTCCTTTAATATCTTTTCCTGTACTAATATAGATTCTTGAAATATCACTTTTAGCATTAAAAAAAGCCTGCTTTGTTCCATCAGGCGATTCGTGATCTAGATTAATAATAACACTATTTTTATCAGGAAAATATTTTTTGAGTCCCAAAGCTGATTGTTCAATAACAAAACTAATCGTTTTTGCTTCATTGTACGAAGGAATACCAACTATTATATCAGCTTTCTTTATTTTCTGAGGATTATCAATATTCATTGAATTATTTTTCAATCTCTGATCTTTTAGGAATAACAATTATAGCTAAAAAATAAGTAATTAGGCCAGGGAGAACTCCGGTAAATATAAAAAGTAAAATCCAAATCAAACGTAAAACGACTGGATCAAAATTTAAATATTCTCCAAGTCCGCCAAAAATTCCGGCTAATATTTTATTTTTATCACTACGATAAAGCTTTTTTATTTCCATATTATTAATATTATAACAAAAATTTTACTTTTTTTCAATTTCTTTTGGCATTATAATAATCAGACATAATTCTTAAATATTTTTTTAGAAAGTTTTTCTTTACCTATTTTTTTCTTTGCTGAAAAAGGAATTACCCCGCGATGTCCAGTAATTTCTTCTATCTTACTTATCTGCATTCTTATATCATTTTTTTTCAATTTATCAATCTTATTAGCGACAACAATAATCTTTCTTTCTGTATTTTTTAATAAATTTAACATTTCTATATCAAAATCAGTTGGACCTGTTTTAGCATCAATAATTAAAACTACTTTATCAATTTTAACCTCGGAACGAAACAAATACCAAATTATTAATTTTCTAATCTTTTCTTTCTTTTTTAATTTTATCTTTATAAATCCGTACCCCGGCAAATCAACAAAATACACTTTTTTATTCATTAAAAAGAAATTAATCTGCCTTGTTTTTCCTGGTTTTGAACTTGATTTAACAAGATTCTTTCTATTGGCAAGCAAATTTATAATGCTTGATTTGCCAACATTAGATCTACCCACAAAAGCAATTTGGGGCTTATCATCTTCAAGAATCTTATCTGTTCCGATTACTCCTTTAACAAATTCTGCTGTTTTAATATCCATAAATACATTATAGCAAGAAATTGATTAAAAACTAGCCTGTGGATAACCCACTACCTTGCATTGCATAGTTAATTATGCTAAGTTAAATTTAATGACAATAAAAATAACAAAACAATCAATTGACGTAGAGAATACCAAAGCTCAAATGAGAAAAGGAATTTTAGAGTTTTGTATTCTATTAATTATTTCTCAAGGAAAAATATATACTTCTAATATTTTAAAAGAATTAGAAAAAGCTGATCTAATTGTAGTTGAAGGAACTATTTATCCCCTCTTAGCACGTCTCAAGAATTCAGGACTACTATATTACAATTGGAAAGAATCTAAAAATGGACCTCCTAGAAAATATTATTCTCTAACTGAAAAAGGAGAAAAAATACTAAGACGTCTTATGAAAACATGGAAATCATTAGATGGATCAATTAATTCATTAATTAAAAAATTTAAATAAAACAAACATATGAAAAAAACAATTACAATTACATTAAATAGTATTCTCTTTAATATTGAAGAAGATGCTTATAATAAATTAAATAAATATCTTGAATCAATAAAAGAACATTATGGATCACCTGACAGAGAAGAAATATTAGCTGATATTGAATCAAGTATATCTAAAAAATTCTCTACTAAGATAAATTCTAAAAAAGAATCTATTAATTTAAAAAACGTAGAAGAAGTTATTAAGATATTAGGAACAATAGATGAATTTACAGCTGAAGAAAAAACAGATAAACCAAAAACAAAACAAAAAAGACTTTACCGTAATCCTGATGATTCAATTATTGGTGGCGTTAGTTCTGGTATTGCCACATATTTTGGTCTTGATCCTATTTTAATCCGATTAATTTTTCTACTTTCATTGATCTTTAAGGGTGTTGGATTCTTCATATATGTTATTTTCTGGATTATTTTACCTAAAGCAGATACTAATACTCAAAAATTAGAAATGAAAGGGAAACCAGTTAATCTTAAAAAAATAGAGCAAGCAGTTAAAGAAAAATCAAAAAAAATCAAAAAAGAAAGCCAAGCAATTATAAATAATAATAGAGGGCTATTAAGTAAAATATTACTATTCCCTATTAAAGTTGTTGAAGTAACTTTTATTGTTGTTAAAAAAATTCTATCTAAATTAGGTCCCGCTATAAGTATATTTATTGGAATAATAATTATCATCTCCATAATTATATCTATCCTTGCCATAACAATGTCAGCAGGTGTCTTAATTTTTAACATTAATTCTCCATACCTTAAATTAGATGTACCTATTCAAGAATTCACTCATCTAACTACATATTATTCATCTGTTATTGCAGCTTATTTAATAACTGTTATTCCTTTATTTTTTATCCTACTTTTTGGCATAACCATGATAAATAGAAAAAATGCCTTTAAAGCTATTATTAGTGGTAGTCTAATAACTATTTGGATGCTAGCTATAATAACTATTGGCATTACAGCTGTTGATTTAGTCCCACAAATTAAAGAAAAAATGGATGAAACTTCTAAAATTAATACAGTCACTCAAGAATATGAATTCAGTGATTTCGAAAATCTACATATCTATGGTGAGAAAAAAACTGTTAACATTATTAAAGGAGATGAATTCAGTGTTACTATTACCGGAGAAAAAGATTATTTATCAATGGTAGATATTAGAATCGAAGATGACAGACTTAAAATCTCAGAAAAGAAAAAAGGATGGGATGGTATGATTTGTATTATATGTATAGAAAAAAATCCAACTATTAATATTACTATGCCGGAACTTAAATCATTTAAAACCCATGGTAGAGTCACAACTAATATAGGAGATTTTACTAATGATATGACAATTAATGTTGGGGAATCAGCTAAAGTCATAGCTGACATTAAAGACAATACCCTGTCCAGCTATATTGCTGGGACCAATGGAAGATTAGAATTAACTAATTCTCCAAAAATAATCAATGTAACACTAGAAGGAGTTGGTCGCTTCACTGCTTTAAAACTAGATACAGAATCAATTTCTATTAATCCAAATATATATTCTAAAGTTAATTTAGCTGGTCAAACAGAAAAATTAACAGCTGAACTTAATAATTTATCAAAACTCTATAGCTTTGATTTAAAGGCTCAAAAAGTAGCTGTTAAAACAAGTGGCCATTCTAAAGCTGAAGTTAATCCGGAACTAGTATTAGAAGCTATTGCCTTAGATAATAGTACAATAATTTACAAAGGTACTCCTGAAAATATAATTAAAAAAAATACCGATAAAGGTATAATTAAAATGATAGAAAATTTTGACTTAGAAGGATTAAATAATTAATTATTTAGAAAAACTATCGGCATCAATTTCAACCCAATCGTCTTCGTGATCATCCCATTTATAGGCTACTAACCTACTTGTTTTTTCATCTTCACTATAAGTATACTCAGCACTTGTTTCAGAACCGATACGCTGAGAATAAATAATTTTTTTATCAAGAACAACTGGTTTAATGATGTGCTCAAGTTTAACCTTTCCTAAAGGACTTTTAAATATAATAAATTCAATATCTGTTCCTCCCATTTCATCAAGATGTTTATGGTCATGATCTTCAACTTCAAATTTATCTTTAATGTCATTTATTAAATTTTCCCATCGTTCTTGATTCATAGATATATTATAGCATTTAAAAAGAGAATATCAAAAAGCCGCATTAAAATCAACACGGCTTTTTAAATATCAACCAAATCTATCTATTTATTCCGATAAATGGACTAGCTTCACCCCAGTAAGTTGGAACTGCGCCATCCCATTTTTCTATCCAGCGTAATTCAACAACTTGAGCATTAGCTTTTAATGCCTGTGCTTCTATCTGAATTGCCTTAGCTTTTGCTTCTGCATTAACGATTCTCTGTTCTGCCTCAATTCTTATTCTTTCTAAATCCCTATCTGCTTTAAGTTTTAATTGTTCTGCCTTAACCTTAGCTTCAATAGCTTCATTAAAGGTCGCTGAAAAATCAAAATCAATAATATTAAATTCATCAACTATAATAAAATTCTGTAATAATCTTGCAGCAAGATTTGCTTTAATTTGATCTTTAACTGTTTCTCTTTTAGTAATTAATTCTTCAGCTGTAAACTTAGCTGTTTCTGCTTTAACAGATTCCTGAATAGCTGGAGAAATTATTCTAGAATTATAGTTCTTACCTACTTCCTGCCAAACCCTATTAACTGATTCTGGAAGCAAATGATAGTTTAAGGCAATTCTTGAAGTAACTATCTGTAAGTCCTTAGAAGAAGCAGTTGCTGGAACTTCATCTTTCTGAATCTTAACATCTATTTTAACTACGCTCTGAACAAAAGGAATTTTGACATAAAGACCTTCGTTAAAAACTTTATCTTTAACCGCTCCAAATTGAAGCAAAATTCCACGTTCACCAGCGCCAATAGTTCCAAAAGTTCCAAAAAGAATAATCAAAGCAACTAAGCCATAAGCAATTCTAGAAATAATCTTTTTTCCATCTATATTATTTATTTTTTTGTTTATTTCTCTTATATTATCCATATTTTTAAAATTTTTTTAATTTTTTTAATTTACCCCCACCGACCTTTTATAAAATAAATTCATTTAACATAATATCATTTAATTTTTGATAAGGCATAATAACATGAAATTCTCCAGCCGCATAAGGAGCTAGCTGATATTGATCAAAATTAAATGCAATTCCATCTTCAGTTAAATTAAAATTATCAAAATTTTCTAATTTTGCATCTGTCCCTGACTCTAGCATCCCAGGATCTAAGCTCATCTCAAGATTTTCAGATTGATTTGCTAAGTCAATTAAAGCTAAATCTGAAACACGTGAAAGATATTTTTCTTGATTAACACTAAAAATATCGCCAAGCTTAATTTCAGATGAATTCTTTAGATTATAATTCAAAGAAAAGCTGTAATTATTAGGATGAGCCGCTCCAAGATAATATTCAGAAATTACTAATCTAAAACTAATATAATCACTATTCAAAAGATGTGTTTCAAAATTAATCCATAATCCACTACTCATATCAGATAAATCAGATGGCGCATCCCAATCATTTATATTATCTTTAAATTCTTGAACAATATTATTTACTTTTTCTTCAATAAATTCATTTACTTTTTCAGAACCATCTAAATTTTTAACAATTGGCAAATCAACGTTTATCTCATATCTTTTTTCATCATTGCTTTCAGTTATATTTTCAGTTTCAACAGATAAAGTTAATTCATGATTATTATCAATAATATTTGACTCTGGAGCTAATGATTCATTAACAAAAAACTTAACACCAAACCAAACAATAATTATAGCGATAATGATATATATTATTTTTTTCATACTTTTATTATAGCAAATATTTATTAAAATGAAAGGTCCCTTGACACGTACGTCAAGGGACCGAAATTAAATCTCCAGAATATCTTCCGGATTAATATCCGGAATTTCAGGAAACTTTGCCCAGAGAAGGTCTCCCGAAATAAATCTAAGGATCTCCGAGAGTGCTTCTACCGCTTTTTCCTTATGACCATTCTCTAGGCCCCCTCTGAATTCTCTCCAAAACTTATCAATCTCCTTATTGTCAAAAGGGTTTTCAACAACATTTTTGTATCCTACCCTCTTATAAAGAGCATCCAAATTTTGAACCGCATTGGAAAGGAAGCCAAAAAGAGAAATGCTTATCATCGCCGCTCTATTCCTTTTAGTGATTTCGTAATCCATAGCGAACGGGATTAATGACGCTCCCACATTATTATCAATCCCTTTTCTTGTTTCTGATATATTTTTTTCCTGCTCCTTCACAAAAAACGAAGGAGCTCCCGCATCTATTAATGCTACTTCTCTCAGAATAGAATCAGCAAATTCTTTTGCCAATTCCCACTGCTTTGCCACTTCCTTCTTT
>CAZUOI010000031.1:0-6188 GCA_964621945.1 uncultured Candidatus Saccharibacteria bacterium | reverse complement strand
TAAAATTTTCTTTTATTCTCATCAAACTTCTCTATTGCATATCTTAACATAGTTCTAGGCATAACTTTATGGTACTTCCTTAAAAACTTTTCTTCAATTACTTGATTCTTTTTTCCAATTTCTCTTAACATCCAGCCAACCGCCTTATGAATTAAATCATGCTTATCATTTAAAAGAATTTCTGAAATTTTTAAAGTATCATTAAAATTATTTTCTTTAATGAATCTGTAAGTTGAGATAATAGAAATACGTTTTTCCCAAAGATTCTTTGATTTAGCTAATTTATATAAAATTTTTCTATCTTTATCTAATAGATAATCTCCAATTATATTAGGTGCTGATAAATCAACTAAATCCCAATTATTAATATATTTAATATTTTTTAAATAAAAACTAAAGATTTTCTTTTTTTCTTTGTTATCTACTTTATTGTATTTATTAATTAATATCAATAAAGAAACCAGTCTATATTCATGTATTTTGCTAAAAATAAGTTTATTTAAACCATTTAAATTTAAATCAAAATATTTCTTTGCAATTTTAAGCTGTTCTGGAACAATAATTCCTAAAAAAATATCGCCTTCTCCATATTCTCCTTTGCCTGTTTTAAAGAATCCAGCCAGTATTTTTGCTTTTTCTTTATTTTTAAGTTTATTTAAATCTTTTTTAAGTTTATTAAGCATAATTTAATAGATAGGGAGTAGATTATTTTTTCCTACCCCCTATTATTATTTATCGTAAATATCTTGAATTATCATTTCTCCTTTTTTGTTAAATCTTCCTTTTTGCTTTAAGCTTTTATTATAATATCTATGTTCCGATTCCCATCGTTTATCACTTTTCTTTATCACAGTGCTTATATCTCCTCTTTGAAGAAATGTTTTTCCTTCGCTAATAGAAATATAACCAAATCCTTTTTCTACTTTTAAAGAGCCATCTCTCATATTTCGTATAATTTCATGATCAATAGGCATTTTATCAGAAAATTTAGGACTGATATAGAATACATGAGATCCTTTCTCTATAACTCTTCTTTTTTTATCTGTTCTTTGATAGGGAAAGTTAATTTTAATTTTGCCATCTTTTTGGATGCTCCATTTTGCATCCACGCCTACAACATTTGAAAAAATTCTATCCCATATATCAGCGCTACTGTCAATTCCTGTCATGTTAGTTTGTTTAGTAATTTGTCTAGAAAATATATTTTCCAAATTAGTTATTAGATAACTAATAACTAGTAAAAAAGAAACTAACATGAATATACTTTTAGTTAAAGAAAAATTACCCATTCTAATATTTTCTAGAATATTCTTTTTTATTCTCTTTCTTTTCCATCTTGCTCTTTTTTCCATAACAACGCCTCCTTAAGAAAATTTATTGAAGAAATTTAAAAGAACTAAACTTAACTGGCGGAAGGAATGGGATTCGAACCCATGAGCCTCAAAAGAGGCACGGCTTTCCAGGCCGTTCCGTTAAACCACTCCGGCATCCTTCCCTTATAACTTTTCCATCAACTTATTCTTTATCTTTTTTATCTCAAAAGAATCTATATCATCATTTGGATTATTTCTCAATCGTTCAATCTCTTTTTTTAATTCATATTTTGTTAATCCATCTCTTAAAGAGTCCTGAAAAACGCCTTCTATATAAGAACGCTCAGTATCTGATAATTCTGGAATACTTCTTAATAATTTTTCAAAATCTCTGCGATATATTTTTTTACTTGTATCAAATAATATCCCCATAATTTTTAATTAGTTTTTTCTAAAAAAATTCTTTTTTCAAAACCACCTCTTTTTTTATTTCTTTCTTTTTTTATTTTTAAAATATCTTTTTTGTTTAATTTATATGTTTTTTCAATTGATTCTAATACTTCCATAACATCGCCAATTTCTTTAATTAAATCTTTTTTATTATTTCTAGCCTCTAAAACTTCTTTAGATTCTTCAACTAATTTTTTTAATAATTCCAATTTGTATTCCTTTTGATTAAGGATTCTAATTTTGGAAATAGCTCCATTTTTTTCAATAATTTCAGGAATTAAATCTCTAATAAGTTTGTTATATATTGGCATATTTAGATATCCATTCCACGTAGAGCGTTAACTCGCTCTTCTATCGGCGGATGAGTGCTAAAAATTTTACTTATTTTTTTCTTTTTAAAAGGATTTGCAATATATAAATGAGCTGTCGCCTTATTAGCTGCTTTCAACGGTGTTGTATCTCCAGAAATCTTTTCTAAGGCGCTTGCCAATCCTTCAGGATAACGAGTTAATAAAGCCCCACTTGCATCAGCTAAAAATTCTCTTTTTCTAGAAATAGACATATGAATTAAAGTAGCAATAAAAGGAGAAAGAATAGCTAAAGCAAAACCAATCAAAACCATGATTCCAGCAAATTGACCTCCTCCTTCACGACTACTTCTTTTGCCTCCTCCAAAAACACTCCAACGCACAAACCAATCAGAAAGCAAAACAACCATCCCAACTAAGACAACAACTACCGTTTGTAAAAGAATATCACGATTACCAATATGGCTTAATTCGTGGGCTAAAACTCCTTCTAATTCTGAACGATTCAGTTTTTCTAAAAGTCCTTTCGTCACAGCTACAACAGCATGTTCAGGATTACGTCCAGTAGCAAAAGCATTTGGAGACATTTCATCTATAATATATATCTTGGGCATTGGCAATCCAGCTGTAATGCAAAGATTTTCAACTAAACGATATAATTCCGGATTATCTTGTTTTTCAATTTCTTTTGCCTTGCTCATTTTTAAAACAATCTTATCTGAATACCAATAAGAAACAAAACTCATTGAAGAGCTAAAAATCACTGCTATTACTAAGATAGCAGGACTTTGAAACTGATAAGAAAAAACCCAACCCAGTCCGATAATGAAAATGAGGAAGATAAAAATCAAAAACCAAGTTTTTCTAATGTTTTTATCTTTTTGAGTGTACAAAGTCGCCATATCTTAAAACTCAACCTTAACCGGTTCTTTAGCAGCTTCTTCTTCTAATTCAAAGAAATCTCTTTTCTTAAAACTTAATGTTCCAGCAACTAAATTATTAGGAAATGTTTCAATCTTAATATTGAAATCCCTAACATTACCGTTATAAAATCTACGCGCTGCTTGAATTTTATTCTCTGTGTCACTTAATTCTTTTTGTAGTTCTAAGAAATTCTGATTAGCTTTCAAATCAGGATAACTTTCAGCTACGGCAAATAATGATTTCAAAGCTCCAGTTAGCATGTTTTCTTTCTGTGCTTTATCGCCTGGCTCTTGGGCTCCCATAGCCGCTGTTCTTGCTTTAGTCACATTCTCAAAAAGTTCTCTTTCGTGTTTGGCATAGCCCTTAACTGATTCAACTAAATTAGGAATTAAATTATATCTCCTTTTTAATTGAACATCTATATCTGACCAGGCTTCATCAGTTCTATTTCTTAGCTTAATTAAGCTATTATAAATAGATATTAGCCAGAAAATAAGGAGAACAATTACGCCAATTAAAATCCATAAAAAACGTCCCATATTTTTATCTAAAAACAAATTTCTCTAAATTTTTAAACTAAAAATTCAAATAAACCTATTTTAGGTGTTATTAAATTAATTTATATATTATATTCCATTATATCCTTGACTAACCATTTTTGCAATAAAAAATAGCCCCGAGTAATCAGGGCTATTCATATATCCAGATCTAAATATTACATACCCATTCCCATTCCTGGCATTCCACCACCACCCATTGGCATTCCACCACCACCCATTGGAGGCATTGAATTTTTACTTTCAGGCATATCAGTAATAACACATTCAGTAGTTAGAAGCATAGCGGCTGCAGAAGCTGCATTTTCTAGAGCAGAACGAGTAACTTTAGTAGGATCAATGATTCCAGCTTCAAACAAATCTTGATATTTATTTTTAGCCGCATTGTATCCATAAGCGCCCTTGTTTTTCTTAACTTCATCAACAACAACTGCGCCATCTTCTCCAGCATTTATAGCAATCTGTCTTAACGGCTCTTCTAAAGCTCTTTTTAAGATACTTAAGCCAATCTTAGCGTCTCCACGAGCTTTAACATCTTCCAATCCTTTCAAAGCTCTTATTAAAGCAACACCACCTCCAGGAACAATTCCTTCTGAGATAGCTGCTTTAGTAGCTGCTAAAGCGTCTTCTGTTTTTGCTTGCTTATACTTCTGTTCTGATTCGGTCGCCGCTCCAACTCTAAGAACAGCCACTCCACCAGCTAATTTAGCTAATCTTTCTTGTAATTTTTCTCTATCAAAATCAGAATCACTTTTATCTAATTCTGTTTTAATTTGATTTATTCTAGCTTCAATTTCAGGTTTCTTCCCTTGTCCTTCAACAATGGTTGTATTTTCTTTATCAGAGATTACTTTATGAGCGCTACCAAGCATTTTTATTTCCGCATTTTCCAATTTTAAACCAACTTTCTCTGAAATAACCTGACCGCCTGTTAGTGTGGCTATATCTTCAAGCATCTCATCTCGCCTATCTCCAAATCCAGGAGCTTTTATAGCTAAAGCGTTAAATGTTCCTCTTAATCTATTAACAACTAAAGTAGTTAAAGCATCGCCATCAACATCATCAGCAATAATAACAATATCTTTTTTGCCACTTTGAGTAATTTTTTCTAATAAAGGTAAAATTTCTTGAATGCTTGATATTTTTTTATCAGTAATTAAGATATATGGATCAATATACTCTGCTTGCATCTTTTCTGTATTTGTAATCATGTAAGGAGAAACATATCCCTTATCAAAACGCATTCCTTTAACAACTTCTTTTGTTAATCCAAGAGTTTGAGATTCTTCAATAGTAATCACGCCTTCTTTACCAATTTCTTGAATAGCGTCAGCAATCAAATTTCCTATTTCTGAATCTTCTGCAGAAATAGTCGCCACTTGGGCAATTTCAGATTTACCTGCCACTAACTTAGATATTTTCTTTAATTCGCTAACAACTGCTCTAACTCCTTTTTCAATTCCTCTTTTAATAGCTAACGGATTAGCTCCAGCTGCAACATTTTTTAATCCTTGGGTAATAATTGCTTGAGTTAAGAGAGTAGCTGTCGTTGTTCCATCTCCAGCTAAATCATTTGTTTTACTAGCTACTTCTTTTACAATCTCAGCGCCAATATTTTCAAACTTATTTTCTAATTCAATTTCTTTAGCAATAGTTACTCCGTCATTTGTTATTTCAGGAGAACCAAAACCCTTATCTAAAACAACATTACGACCTTTAGGCCCTAAAGTTACTTTAACAGCGTTAGCTAATTTATCAACACCTCTTTTAAGCATGCGTCTAGCTTGTTCATCAAATTTAATTTGTTTTGCCATAATTTTATTCTAAAATTGCTAAAATATCTTCTTCTTTAGCAATTAAATACTCTTTATTGTTTATTTTAATTTCATTTGGTCCATATTTTGTAAATAGAACTATATCGCCTTTTTTAACACTCATTGGATTATCGGGTTTCCCAGGACCGACTTCTATTATTCTGCCTTGTTCAGGCTTTTCTTTATCACTAGTATCAGGAAGAATAATTCCTGAAGCAGTTTTATCTTCAACTGATATTGGTTCAATAAGAACTCTATCAGCTAATGGTTTGATATTCATATTTTAAATAATAGATGATAACAAATAAAAAACAATAATAAGGATATTGTTAAATGTTTGGTAACTCTATCTTATTTTTCTTTATCTTAATAAAAAATATTCAAGTTGTCAACTTTATAAAATTAAACCTGAATCTTTTTCGCCTCCCAATTCTTTAAAGCCAAGTTTTTTTATCCTCTGATTATATTTTTCTAAAATCCACTTTTCTGGAGAATTAGGATGAAATTCTAATTGATTATCGCTAAAAACTACCCGACCGCCAGATTGATAAGTTAAAGGATCTTTTTTAATTCTTGTTCGTTGAATTTTCTTTAAAATTAATTCTATAAAATTCCCTATCATTCCGTCAAGAAAAAATTCTTTTAATTTCCTTATATCTTTTAAAAAAATATTTGATTTAATTTCTCTTAAATAACCTTTAATATTAATTGGATAAAAAGTTAAATATTCATTAACCCATTGATTAGCTTTTTGAAATCTTTTATAAAAATTATTTTTACTTTGCCAAAAAAGCGTTAAATGAGCGTATGTTTGAGCATTGT
>CAZUOI010000030.1:0-6709 GCA_964621945.1 uncultured Candidatus Saccharibacteria bacterium | reverse complement strand
TCCTGAACAATCAACTAAAGAAAAATTGGAAGGAGAGAAGTTATTTAATCAGCAAATAGAAAATAATGCTCATCCAGAAGCAAAAAAAATAAAAACAGATGTGATATCATTTTTAGGTGATTTGGATAGGCACAATATTAACTCTAAGCTTGAAAATTATAAAATAGAAATCGGAGAGATTTTGCATAGAAATAATATTGAATATGAAGCCGGTAAAGATATAACAATTCCAGAAGAAGATAAATTAATATTAGAACCATTGCTAGAATTCAGGAAAGAACTTAATGAATGGAATACCTTTACGGATTCTCGCGTTAGCGGTTACCGTAAAAGAGTTTTTGAATACTTAAGAGATACTTTTGGGATAGAAGAAAACAAACCTAAAGAAGGAGAAAAGTTAAATTATAAAGAGCATGAAACGTTAGAAGTTGTGGAGACAGAAAATCAATTATTAGACAAATTAATAAAAAAAGTAACTAGACCTGGTTATGAAATTAATGATGAATTATATGATTATTATAAAAAAGAGTTTCAAGAACAGAGAATAAAACATGAAAAAGAATTAAATAGAATAAAAGGTAATATCTCACAAGAGGAATTTAATAAAATTTATGAAGAATATGCGGCTTGGGAAAAATCACATGGATTACCAAAAAAGATAAATCCTGCGAATGTTATTATATATAAATATAGTCCAGGGAAATAAATAAAGGGATGAACATAAAGTCCATCCCTTTGAGTGAAGTTTTATTGAGTTTGTTTGAGGTTTTGAGCCAGTTTTTTTGCCGCCTCAGTAGGAGTTGTCCATACTATTACCGTCAAAAACAATCCCATCAGTGTTATTATGACCGATTTTTTCCTCATCCTTTTTACCTCCTTTTATTAAAGATCAATTAAATGTAAACTTCTTCAGCATAATTGAACAATAACATATCTAAAAAATTATGTCAAGTTTTGAACGAATTTATGAAAAGCAGGATTCAAAAAATGAAAAGTTTGAACGTGTAGAATAAGTAAAATCTATGGCAGTTTATAAAATATTGCGTGATTATTGCGTGATTATTGCGTGATTATTTATTTTCTGTTAAAATTTATATATTATGTTGAAGTTAAAATATAAATTGACGAATAAAATAGTTAATAATTTAACTAGAATCGTTGAAGCTAAAGTTATTATTAAACAGGCAAAAATTTTACCTGCTCAGGAATTAAATTTACGACGTCAAGCACTTATTAGAATGACTCAAAGCTCAACAGCAATTGAAGGTAATATTTTAAATATTAAACAAGTAGAAGATATATTAAGGGGAAGAAAAGTTGATGCTCCTTTAAGAGATATTTACGAAGTTAAGAACTATTTAAAAGCAATTAAATATATTGAAAAATTTGTTAAAGAAAAAAAACAAATAAGCAAGCGCTTAATTTTAACTATCCATCGTTTAGTAGCGGATAAAACCTTGCCTAAAACTCAATGTGGGTGTTATAGAAAGAGTAAAATTTATATTATTAGAAGAAGATTAGGTATGCCTGATGAAATTATTTATACGGGTCCTTCAGCTAATAAGGTTTCTGATCTAATGGAAGATTTAATCAGTTGGACAAAAGAGAGTCAAAAACAGAATATTCATCCAATTATTGTGGCGGGGATTGTTCATCGGGAATTAGCAGCTATTCATCCCTTTAGTGATGGTAATGGCAGAACAGCTCGCGCTTTAGCCACTTTTATTCTTTATCAAAGAGATTTTGATTTACGAGGATTATTTGCTTTAGAGGATTATTATAATAAAGATAGACCTGCTTATTATAAGGCGATTAATATTGGTAAAAAATATAGCCAAATGGATTTTACAAAATGGTTAGAATATTTTATAAAAGGATTCAGAACTGAAATTGAATCAATTAAAGAAAAAGTATTATCGCTTGCAGTGATTAAGGTAAGCAAACAAATGCAAAGACAGATTCAATTAACGAAAAAACAAATAAAAATAATCGATTTTATTAATACAGTGGGTAAAATTACAGTAGGCGACGCAATAGATGTTTTGGGTTGTCCTAAAAGAACTGCTCAGTTGGAATTACAAAAGTTAAAAAAGTTAAAAATTATTAAGCAAATAGGCAAAGGACCAGTCACAGCTTATATTCTTCTATAATCTTATAATCTATGGCAGTTTATAAAATATTTTTAAAAGATGTTTTTCTAGATGTTGTCTGGGAGATTTTGTATTTCCCTTTGTGGTGGTATAGCCGAGGATTAAAAAATGCTGGATTTTTTTGTTTAAAAAGAATAAAAGATGCTTGGCGTTTTTTGACCATATCTATTATTTTACATAGTTTCTTTAAGCCAATGTTTGCTCAGCGGGGTTGGGATGCCTACATTTTAACTCTAATGGTTCGTTGCTGGCAGCTTTTCTGGCGGTTTATAATAATGTTTATTTGCGCTGTTTTCTGGGTTTGTATTTTTTTGATTTGGGTGGCCTTGCCAATTTTTATTATTTACCAGTTATTTTTATGAACGAAACCAACCTTATTTTCCAACCACGCATTAATATTTTAAGAATCAGCCATAGAAAGATTAAGAAAAAATTAGGCTGGTTAGTTTTATTATTCTTATTCTTATTCGGATTATATGGAATCTATATTTTCTTCTCTCAAAGTAATTATTCAAATATTTTTTATTCTTCATTGCTTGGAGATATGTTTCTTTTTTATTCTTGGCAAAGAAGAAAAGAAAAGATTATTAGAATAAAAATACCTAAAAAAGGACAGGAAATAGAAATTTCTTTTTTTCTTGATAAAGAAGCTAGGGATTTATTAGAAAAAGCGTGGATGTTTTGTTATAAGAATAGATATAATTTTCTGCGACCAATCCATCTTTTTTCTTTTTTCATAAAATCAAAAGATTTTAAAAAAATATTAAAGCGATTAAACTGTGATCCAGGTCAGGTTATAAAGAAAACAAAGAAAATTTTAAAAAGCTCTTCTTTTTTTCCTGATTCAGAAAGAGGCATAAATGTTTTAGGTCCGCAAATAAGCCAGGACTTTAGAGAGGTTTTTATAGGAGCTTATCTTTTCTGCTTAAAAGAAAAGAAAGAACAAATTAGTTCCTTGGATATTCTTTGGGCTATTAGTCAGAATAATAATTTAGTTGGTATGATTTTTGATGAATTTGGCATAAATCCTGATGAAATTGAAAAAGTTATTAAATGGGCTATCTTTGAAAAAGAAATCAAAAAATATGAGCAATCATTTTCTTGGAGACGCTTTTTAAAGCCAAAAGGTAAATTAGATAGAGCAATGACAGCTGCTTTAACGCCAACTCTTGATATGGCCAGTGATGATTTAACGTATATGGCTAGACAAGGAGCATTTGAAGTTGTTATTGGCAGAGAAAAAGAAATTAGTGATATTTTTAATTTTTTTAGCGCTGGACGAGTCGGAATAATTTTAGTTGGTTATAGCGCTATTGGCAGAAAAGCTATTTTAAAAAAAATAGCGCAATTAATGGTTTCTGAAGATGTGCCTAAGTTTTTAAAAGACAAGCGTTTAGTTAAATTAGATATTAGCAACTTAGTTGGCTTAGAAGGCGCCAGAGATAAGGGTGAAGAATATCTCAAAAAAATTCTTTTTGAAGTAAGTCGCGCTGGAAATATTATCTTAGTTATTGAGGGGATTGATAATCTAGTTGGCTTAAAAAGCCAGAGACACGGCTTAGATTTTTCTGAAATTTTAGCTTCGGCTTTAGGCAGTAATTCTTTTTTCTTTATTGGAACAACTTCTCCAGATGGTTTTTCTTCAAAAATTGAAGGAAAAGTGCTTGGTAATGTTTTGAGTAAAATAGATGTAGAGAATCCTGATCGTGATTCTATTTGGCAGATTTTAATTAGTAAGATTTTTGTTATTGAAAAAAAACTAAATGTTCTTTTTTCTGTTGATGCTGTTGAACAGGCCATTAATTTAGCTGATAAATATATTTATGGGAAAGCCTTGCCAGCAAAAGCAATGGATTTACTTGCTGAAACAGCTTATAGATCAAGGGGTAAAAAAAGATCTGTTAATCAAATAAAAGAAGAGCATATCACTGAATTAGTTGTTGAAAAAACCAATATTCCAATGGGAGAGATTCAAGATACAGAAAAAGAAAAATTGCTTAATTTGGAAGAATTAATTCATCAAAGAGTTATTAATCAAGAAGAAGCAGTTAAGGCAGTGGCTTCAGCTTTAAGGCGCAGTCGAGCTAATTTAAAAGAAAGAACAAAAACTATTTGTAATTTTCTTTTTGTGGGACCGACTGGAGTTGGGAAAACAGAAGTAGCTAGAACATTAGCCAGAGTTTATTTTGGAAGCGAGAAAAAAATGGTTCGTTTAGATATGTCCGAATATCAAGAAAAAAGAGGATTGCGACGTCTTATTGGAATGCGTGCTGAACAAGGACTTGAAAAAGGGTATTTGACAGAAGCAATTAAACGTCAGCCATATTCTCTTCTTCTTTTAGATGAAATAGAAAAAGCTCATCCTGATATTTTAAATCTTTTTCTGCAAGTTATGGATGAAGGCCGTTTAACTGACGCTTCTGGAGAAACAATTAATTTTACCAATGTTATCCTAATAGCGACTTCTAATGCTGGAACTAAAATTGTTCAGGAAAGAATTTCTAAAGAAATTATTTATGAAAGTGTTGAAAAAGAACTAAAAGAAAAGATTTTACCTGAATATTTTAGGCCTGAATTCTTAAACCGTTTTGATAGAATTGTCTTATTTAAACCGCTAACAGAAGAAAATATGATTGAAATAGCTTCCTTATTCTTAAATATGGTTAGGAAAGGAATTAATGAAAAGGGCGTAATATTTGAAGTAGAAAATGAAGCAGTTGAAGAATTAGCCAAGGCAGGTTATAATCCTCTATATGGTGCAAGGTCTTTAGCTCGGGTTATTCAAGAACAGGTGGAGAATAATCTAGCAAAATTATTTCTTGAAAAAGAAATAAAACGTCGAGATAAAATAATTTTAAAAAAAGGAATGGCTCTTGAAGTGCAAAAAGCGCCTAAACTTTAATATATATGAAAATTAAAAAATTAGATATTTTTATAGTTTTACTTATAGGAGAGGTAGCTGGCTGGCTCCTATTTTTAGTGATTAAGAATTTAGAATCAAGCATATCTTTAATAGAATCAATTCCTTTATGGATTTTACCTGTATTTTTTCCAATATTCTGCTTGATTTGGTTTTTATTAATGTTTTTATTAAGTAAGAAGAATAAAAGTTTTTTACAAATTGGTAAATTCGCTTTAGTAGGTGGAGTTAATTTTTTACTTGATTTAGGAGTTTTAAATTTATTAATTTTCTTAACAAGTATTGCTTCGGGACCATTTTATTCTGTTTTTAAAGGTATTTCTTTTATTGTGGCTGTAACTAACAGTTATCTATTAAATAAATTTTGGACATTTAGCGATCAAAAGCAAAATAAGAAGGTGGGTAAAGAATTTTTATCTTTTATTGTTGTTAGTTTGATCGGTTTATTTATAAATAACATTATTGCTTCTTTCTTAGTTAATTTTGTTGGTCCACAAGCTGGTCTTTCTGAAAATCTTTGGGCAAGCATTGGAGCGATTGTCGCTTCATTTGTTGGTATGTTTTGGAATTTTGTTGGGTATAAGTTTATCGTTTTTAAAAAGTAAAATGGAAAATCTTGTCTTATATCGTAAATATCGTCCGATTAATTTTTCTCAAATAGTCGGACAAGAGCATATTGTTAAAACATTAACAAATGCGCTTAAATTTGAAAAAGTAGCTCATGCCTATATTTTTAATGGAACGCGTGGCACTGGAAAGACAACCATAGCCAGATTATTAGCTAAGGCGGTTAATTGTTTAGAATTAAAAAATTCTGAACCATGTAATAAATGTTCAGCTTGTTTAGAAATTAATCAGAGTAAGTCGATGGATTTAATAGAGATTGACGCCGCTTCAAACAGAGGCATTGATGAAATGAGAGAATTGCGTGAGGGAATTAAATTCAGTCCTAATAATTTAAAATACAAGGTTTTTATAATAGATGAAGCTCATCAACTAACCAAAGAAGCATTTAACGCTTTATTAAAAACATTAGAAGAACCGCCTGCTCATGCTATTTTTATTCTAGCAACCACAGAAATTCATAAAGTTCCTCAAACTATAATCTCAAGATGCCAAAGATTTGATTTTCATAAATTAACTTTGGATAAAATTGTTGGACGATTGGCTTGGATTTCCAAACAGGAGAAAATAAGCATAGAAAAGCCAGCTTTAGAATTAATTGCCTTGAATGCTGATGGTTCAATTAGAGATGGAGAGAGCTTATTAGGTCAGATTATGTCGATGGAAGATAAGAATATTACTCTGGAAGAAGTTCAGACAATTTTAGGGGTGACCGACATAAAGGCGGTTCAAGATCTAGTTCATTATATTATTAAAAAAGAAAATAGCAAAGCAATTTTCCATATCAATACAATAGCTAATCAAGGTCATGATTTAGTTCAATTTACAAAATCATTGGTCAGTTATTTAAGGAAAATGCTTATTCTAAAAGTTGATTCAAGTTTAGCTAAATTAGTTGCTTCAGAATTGACTAAAGAGCAGATTGATGTGATAATCAAGCAAGGAGAAAAATTTGAACAAACAGATTTGCTCAAAGTAATACATTTTTTTATTCACGCTGGAAATGAGATTAAAT
>CAZUOI010000029.1:0-6726 GCA_964621945.1 uncultured Candidatus Saccharibacteria bacterium | reverse complement strand
GGTCATATCTTTGATTAATCAGGGATATATTTTGAAATATGACCTCGAAAATTTCTCCTCTGTTCCAGATAAAGTGAGTACAACCACGAGTTGATTTTTTTCAACCCTTAAACACTCCACTGGTTCTCCGCATTTTCTCCTAAAATAGTCGGTAACTGCAAATCGATTCTTCCACCATAATTTTGTGCCTGGATTCATTCTGTGCATATTCCCTCCTTAATTTAGTGTTATCCTCCAATTAAGAATGTATCATAATATAATTACAGTTAATGTGTCAAGTTTTTTTCTTGACTTGAAATTGCAACTATGATAAAATACAGAAACTAAATACATGAGATTTATTGCTCAAATACTAGTTAACGCTCTGGCTATTTTTTTAGCTGATCGCTTCTTGCCAGGCTTTAATATTGGAGGTGATATTTTAACATTAATCATAGCTGGTTCAGTGTTAGGATTAATTAATATTTTTATTAGGCCTATTTTACGCCTAATATCTGCGCCTTTAATAATTATAAGCTTTGGATTTTTTATTATTATAATAAACATAATCCTATTATGGCTTTTAGAATATTTAATATCTGATTTAACTATTATAGGATTCTGGAATTATTTCTGGGGAGTTTTAATTATCAGCGTCGTTAATATAGTTTTTGGAACAGGAAGAAAAAGAAAAAAAATAAACGACTAATTATGCAAGACATTTTAACTATTTTTCAAATTATTATTGCTATAGGATTAATTGTAACTATCCTTCTTCAACAAAAAGGAGCTGGTGGTGGCATGGGTATTTTGGGTGGCGGCGGAGGAGGCGGAGGTGGTGGCGGTAGTTATTACAAAAAAAGAGGGTTTGAAAAAATTCTCTTTACCTCTAGTATTATTTTAGCTAGTTTATTTTTAATATCTTCATTTTTGAATCTTTTGATCTAATTATTCTGAATAAATCATTGATTTATCTCGCCAAGCGAGATTAATTTCTAACACAATTTTATTTATGAAAATCTCAGACAATAAGCACTATAAAAGATTAATAGAGTTATTATCACATTCTAAACAAATTAAAAAAATTTCATGGAAACAGTGGGCTCGTCTACCTAAAGTTTTACCATCAAAGGAACGCTGGATAGCACGCTTCTTTATTTTCCTAATATTTGCTTCTATTATAGTTTTACTTTTCAATTTTTATTTAAATAAAACATATATTGAACCAAAAATAGGAGGGAGCTATACAGAAGGCATTCTTGGCCAGCCACGCTTTATTAACCCCATCCTAGCGCAAACAAATGACGCTGATAGAGATTTAACACAAATCATCTATTCAAGCTTATTTAAATATGATGGACAAGGAAACCTTATTCTTGATTTAGTTGAATCATACAATATTAGCGAAGATGGCTTATTGTATGAAATAAAGATAAGAGAAAATGTTAAATGGCATAATGATGAACAGTTAACAGTAGATGATATTATCTACACTATTAAAACAATCCAGGACCCAGAATACAAAAGTCCGCTAAAAAATAATTGGCAAGGAGTTGAGATAGAAAAGATTGATGATTTTAAAATGAGTTTTAAATTAAATAATGTCTATTCCCCTTTTCTACACAATTTAACAGTTGGAATTGTGCCAAAACATCTCTGGGCAGGAATTTCAGCTCAAAACTTTGCCTTGGGTCAATATAATATTCAGCCAGTCGGATCAGGCCCATATAAGTTTGAAAAAATAAATAAAGATAAAGACGGGAAGATTGAATCAATAGAATTAATCCGCAACGAAAATTTCTATTTACAAATTGAAGGAAGCCCTAATGGCCCCTTTATTGAAAATGTTATTTTTAAATTTTTTGATAGTCAAACAGAATTAATTGACGCATATAAAAGAAGACAAATAGATGGATTAAGCTTTGTTTCTGGAATTAACCAGTTAAATATTGTTAATCATCTTAATATTTACGAAATTAATATCCCTGCTTATTACGCCGTATTCTTTAATCAAACAGAAAGTAAAGTTCTAGCAGACAAAACAGTGCGACTAGCCTTATCTTACGCAACAGATAAAAAAGAAATAATCAGTAAAATCTTATCTGATAAAGGAATTCAAATTGATTCACCCTTGCTTCCTGATTGGTTTGGATATACTCCTGAAACAAATATTTATGAATTCGCACTTGAACACGCCAATAATACTTTGGAAGCAGCCGAATGGAAAGATTTAAATAATGATGGAATAAGGGAAAAAACAATTGATGGTGAAGAAATAGAGCTTGAAATTAATATTCTAACGACTAATTGGCCTGAATTACAGCAAACAGCTGAATTATTAAAGGAACAATGGGAAAAGATTGGAGCTAGAATAAATCTAGAAATACTTGATGCAGTAACTGTCCAACAAGATTATATCAAACCCCGTCAATACGAAGCTTTGCTTTTTGGAGAAGTTCTTAATGCTGATCCAGATCCTTTTGCTTTTTGGCATTCATCACAAAGAAAAGACCCCGGTTTAAACTTGTCTGTCTATGCAAATGATAAAATAGATAAGTTATTAGAAGAAGGAAGACAGTCCATTGACCAAGAAAGCAGAAAAGAAAAATATAATGAATTTCAAAAATTATTAACTGAAGATGTTCCAGCAGTATTCTTATACAGCCCAACTTATCTTTATCCTGTCAATAAAAAAGTAAGAGGAATTTTTATAGAAAAATTCTCCCAACCATCACATAGATTCTCGCAAATAGAAAACTGGTTTATTAAAACAAATAGAATATGGAAATAAGTAATATAAAACCAAAAGTAAGGCTTTTAAAAGATATGAAAGAAGTTCTTTTTGATGAAGAACTCGCTAAAATATCTCCTGATTTAGAACTTTATTATATGTATCGTGATTTAGCTGAGAATGAACAAGATCGGAAGAAAATAAAAGAACATAAATTAAGATATGATATTACCGTAATAAATCCTGTTATGTTAGGCAAGGAGTATAATAAGACGGCTGGACATGATCATCCAATGGTTCCAGAGACAAATATAACTTATCCAGAGCTTTATGAGGTTTTGGAAGGAAAAGCAATTTTCTTTATGCAAGATTCAGAAGAAAATAGCATTAAAGATGTTTATGCTATTAAAGCGAATAAAGGAGATAAAATTATTGTTCCACCAAATTACGAACATATTATAATAAACGCATCAGAAGAAAAACTAAAAACAGCAAATTGGGTTTGTGATTTTCCAGAAAACATTTATAAACCCTTTAAAGATAAACAAGGATTCAGCTATTATGCGATTAATAATGGTTCTGGAGAAATTGAATGGATAAAAAATGAAAACTATATAAATACTCCTGAATTGAAATTTTTAAGCCAAAATTTATGGCTAGAAAAATTTGGCATTGATAAGAATAAGGAAATGTATAGTTTAATTGAAGATTTGAATAAACTGGACTTTTTAAAAAATCCACAAAATTATAAATGGGAGGAATAAAAAAAGCGCGACTTAGACTTGTTCTTGTCTAAATCGCGCCTTTGCTCAAGCAGTTTGTTTGTCTGCTATTTCTTTAAGTTCAATAATTTCATCGTGTCGTACAGCCAAGAAAAATCCATTTTAATCCCCCTTTCTTGTCTATAAAAAGATTATTCTTAATCCAAGAACTATAACACCAAAACAACCGATGAAAAATCCAAACCCAATTGACCTCCATACTCGCAATCGTAAAGGATAATTAATCTTGTTTTCAGGTAAATCTATATTTTCTATCTTCAAATTTGACATTAAAAATATTACTAGGCTAATATAGCCCAATAATACAAGAATCACAAGAATAGCCCATATCATATCATTTCCTCCTTTTTCTAAAAGTTAAAGAACTTATATAAAAATCTAATTTCTTACTATTATCACTATCTTATAAAAACCATTAACAGTCAAGGGCAAACAGGGGTTCACCCTGCATTCGCAGGGTGCCCGGCGCATGCCAGGCAAATCCCGTTTCGCCCACAGAATATTAATTAATAAATAATAAAATAAAATAAAATATGATAACAAAAACACAAAAGCCTACTTCAAGTACGGCAAAAACACAAAAATTAAGAATAATCCCATTAGGCGGATTAGAAGGAATTGGTCGTAATATGACAATTTTTGAATATGGAAAAGATTCAATCATTGTTGATATTGGCTTGCAATTCCCCGAAGAAGATATGCCAGGTATTGACTATATCATACCTAACACTGCTTATCTTAAAGATAAAAAAGATATGATTAGGGGTGTAATTATTACTCATGGTCATATGGACCATATAGGCGCCATCCCCCACTCTATGGGAAGATTAGGTAATCCAACCATTTATGCCGCTGCATTAACAGCAGGCATTATAACGAAAAGACAGATTGATTTTCCCGGAGCACCTAAATTAGATATTCAAATCATTAAAAAAACTGATAAAATTAAATTGGGTTGTTTTAATATTGAATTTTTTCATGTTAATCACAATATTCCTGATGGATTAGGATTAGTTATAGATACTCCCGTAGGACGTATTGTCCACACAGGTGACTTTAAATTTGATCACAGTCCTATTGGAGATGAACCAGCTGATATTTCAAGAATAACAGAAATAGCCAGCAAAGGAGTTCTCTTATTAATGTCAGATAGTACTTGTGCTGAAAAACCAGGTCATTCTATTTCAGAAAAAGATATTCAAGACAATTTAGAAATAATTTTTAAAGAAGCCAAAGGAAGAATTATTGTTGCTACTTTTTCTTCTTTAATTAGTCGAATTCAAGAAGTAATTAATTTAGCTGAAAAATATAACCGTAAAGTATTAGTTGATGGTTACAGTATGAAAAGCAATGTTGAATTAGCTAAAAAATTAAAATATCTTAAAGCTAATCCTGGAACACTTAATAAAATAGGTGCCATAAAGGATTATCCTGATAATAAGGTGGTAATTCTTTGTACTGGAAGCCAAGGAGAAGGCAATGCTGTTTTGATGCGTATAGTCAACCAAGAACATAAATATGTCAGAACACAAAAGGGAGATGCTGTAATTTTCTCATCTTCAGCTGTTCCTGGAAATGAAAGAACTGTGCAATCATTAAAAGATATTCTCTGGAGACAAGGTGCTCGTGTTTATCATTATCAAATGATGGATATTCATGCAGGAGGACATGCTCAAGTAGAAGATTTAAAAATAATGATAAACCTAATTAAACCAAAATTCTTTTATCCAATCCATGGTAACTATTACATGTTAAAACTTCATGGAGAAATAGCTGAAAGTGTAGGTATTCTTTCTAAAGACATTATAGTAGCAAATAATGGCAGTGTTACATTATTAGATGAAAAATCAATTACCTTAAGTAAAGAACAAGTGCCATCAAACTATGTTATGGTTGATGGACTTGGCGTCGGAGATGTCGGACAGATAGTTTTGCGTGATAGACAAGAATTAGCTAAAGATGGAATGTTTGTTATTATTACTTCCGTTGATAGTAGAACAGGAAAGGTCCGTGGCGAATCAGATATTATTTCACGCGGATTTGTTTATCTAAGAGAATCAAAAGAATTGCTTAGTCAGACGCGTAAGAAAGTAAAAGAAATAATTGAGAAAAAATCATCCCCAGGACAAACAACAAATTGGAAATATGTAAAAGACAATATACGTGACAAAATTGGACAGTTCCTATATAATAAAACGCAAAGACGACCAATGGTTTTATCAGTAATCATTAAGGTCTAATATCTTTAAAAATTGAATATATGGTAACGGAGGTAAAGGTCGGATAATAAATTAAAAAGATCATGTAAAAAAACATAATGGATAATCAAGACAAAACAGTAAAACCAGATCTTTTAAAACAAAGCCTGGAAAATCCAGGCCTAAACACAAACAAATCTTCCCTTCCTACCGGCGGTCCACAATTCGGAATGAAAGAAACCAATAACGGTAAAAAATGGATTAGCAAATATGGAAGTTCTGTTATATTACCTATTATTGCTTTATTGATTTTAGCTGGAGGTATTTATTTATATGCTAATCAACAAGGGAATGATATAACTTCTTTATTGGAAGAGAATACAGCAGATATACAAGGAAACATAACTGAACAGAGTGGAATTATCGCTCAAGAAGAAGCTAAAACAGATGATAAAAAAATTCCTGAAGCAATAAAAAAAGATGGAAATATTACTGAAACAGCAATAAGAGGAGATGGTGTAACACATTTATCTCGTCGCGTATTAAAAAATTATCTTAAAGATAGTCCTCAAGAGTTAACCAATAAACATAAAATATACATTGAAGATTATTTAAAAGATAATATTGGCTCAAGACCGCTAGAAGTTGGAGAAGAAATAAGTTTTTCTGAAGATTTAATCAAACAAGCAATTGACGCATCTCTGGAATTAACTCCAGAACAATTAAAAAATCTTGAAAAATACAGCGCTTTAGTTGCTTGGTGAAAAAAACAATAGATAAATAATTTAGTTCTTTGAATTATAAAAGCCCCTCGCTTAAACGAGGGGCTTTTATAATAGTAAACAGTAGAGTGAGAATCCTTTGGGCATAAAGCCCATTCCAATAAGGAGGGATGTTGGAATCCTAAAAGGTCCAGATTCTCACACTGCTATTTACTAATTGCTATGAGCATAGCATACAGAGATAATTTTGTCAAGGATTTGTACCTGATGGGTACATAGGTGACACCTTAGTCATTTTTATTGGCGTTTCATTG
>CAZUOI010000028.1:2605-6787 GCA_964621945.1 uncultured Candidatus Saccharibacteria bacterium | reverse complement strand
GGGAAGCTAATGAATACATTTTTAAGAATATTGAAACAATTCAAACGGTTGATAACATTAAAGAAATTGCTGGGATATTAGGATTGAATCAAGAATCTTTTAATGAATGTTTTGAGTCGGAAAAGTATAAAGATCAAATTATGAAATGGTTTGAACAAGGAGAAGCAGATGGGTCTGAAAGCACTCCTACTTTCATAATTAATGGCGAAATGATTTCTGGCAGTCAACCTTATTCTATTTTTGAAAGTATAATTGAGAGTAAATTAAGTAATTGATAGTTTTTTAAAAAATTGAATTGAATTAAAAGGAGGTGTTTTTTGAGATGGTTACAGGATTAGAAAATGAGATCCGAAGCATTGCAGAAGAGATGGTAGAAAGACTTCGTCATATAACGCTTTTCGAAAAAGATGACAAAAAAAGATTTCAAGATGTGCTTAAAAAAATGAAAGAAAAAAATGAAATATTTGGTTTTATACCTGAACCGAATAAAAGATTCAAAGATTTTGCAGTTATTGTGGAAAAACAAGGCAAACATGATATGGTAGGTGTTGCTATTAAAAAAACAGAAAGAGAGGTTGGGGAATACATGAGAAGGCAAGATCGATTAAGAGAACAAATTAGCCGATATAGGAAGTTTATAGAGAGGATTGTGCTTGTTGTTGATAAAAAGACAACAGATGCAAATTTAAAAAGACAATGGCAAAAAGCCATAAAACAATATCAAGAATCCTGATTTTATTTAAATGACGTTTGTCATAGAATCAGGATTTTTTATTTTCTAATTTTATGTTATTATTATCATAATGGACTTAGTTATAGAAAAAAAACAAATAAAAGATTGGCTGGCTGAATTAAAAAAAGGAAGTACTGTTATCGACAGTAAAAAAAATGCTTTACCAATCAAGCAATATTTTTTTCCTCCCCAAGAGGATCTTTTTGTTTTCAACAAAAAAACAAAAAAATTAAAAAGTTTGGATTATAAAAAGGAAATTATTATTATTTGTCATTATCTAGGTCAGTTGGAAGCAATGACTCAATTAGATGAAATAATGGAAAAACCTAATCCAGATTTTTTTTATTGGCAGAGAAGAGAGAAGTCAGTTTTAATTGGTTTGATAGATGAATCAATTGATGTAGCTCCAGGCGGAGATATAATTTTAGAAAAAATAAATTCTAAGCAATACAGAACTTTAGTTTTAACCGATAAAGGAAAAAAGATTATTAAAAATAAGTTTTTTAAAGAAATAGATAAGCCAGAAATAAAAAATTATCCAGCTGAAGAAAATCCTGGTAAAAAAATGCTTTTAGATTCAGAGCTTTTAGCTAATGCAGTTGAATGGTCAAAAGACCATAAGATTTGGGATGAGTTGGCTAAAAAATGTTTAGGTTGTGGAATTTGCACTTATGTTTG
Organism: uncultured Candidatus Saccharibacteria bacterium; assembly: GCA_964621945.1. Classification (GTDB taxonomy): domain Bacteria; phylum Patescibacteriota; class Minisyncoccia; order Portnoybacterales; family UBA2143; genus JAHJQT01. The sequence continues at coordinate 5,376 of CAZUOI010000028.1, read as the reverse complement.
TCCTTTGTGTCATTGTTTTTCAATTGAAGACAGGGTTTCTTTGGATGATAATGAGTGTGTTCGTTGTCGACAGTGGGATGCTTGTACTTTACCTGAGTTTGCTAAAGTTGCAGGAAATCACAATTTTCATAAAACAATAAAAGAACGATATTATAATTGGTTTTATCATAAGTTTGTCAGAGCATACAAGGAGTATGGAAAAGCGCAATGTGTTGCTTGCGGGAATTGTGAAAGACATTGCCCGGCTGGTATTAAAATTGGAGATGTTTTAAAAGAAATAATCGAGGATTATAAAAAACATGAATAATCTATATAAACCATTTAAAGTTAAGATAGCTAAAATAGAAAAGCATTCTGATGATGTTAAGCTTTTTCGTCTTGAAAAAGATGATTTATTTAAAAAAAATAAAGATGGATTGGTTTTTGAACCAGGCCAGTTTATTTTAGTTAGTCATTTTGGTTACGGTGAAGCGCCTTTTGGAATTGCTTCTTCGTCTTATCAAGATTCATATATTGAGATAGTCGTGAGGCGAGTCGGAACGTTAACTAAAGCATTACATCAACTAAAACAAGGTGACGAAATTTTTATGAGAGGTCCTTATGGCCATGGATTTCCTATTGATTTTATGTCTGGTAAAGATGTGGTTATGGTTACTGGAGGATGTGGAATTCCGCCAATTGCCTCTTTAATAGAATATATTATTGTTAATAAAAATAAATTTGGGCGTGTTTATTTAATCTATGGAGCTAAAACTCCTAATGATTTGTTAATGAAAGATAATTTTAAAAGATGGGGGAAAGATATAAAAATTTTATTAACAGTTGATAAACCAGATAAGAAATGGAAAGGATATAAGGGTATGGTTTCAGAATTGATTGATGAAATAAAAATTGACGCTAAAGATGCAGTGGCCGCTATGTGCGGGCCAGGGCCAATGATGGATGCTTTGGAAAAGATTTTAAGGCCCTTAGGTATTTCTGACAGAAGAATTTTTGTTAATATGGAGAGAAAAATGCAATGTGGAATAGGTAAGTGTCAGCATTGCGTTACTGGAGATAAATATGTTTGTCAGGACGGTCCAGTATTTAATTTTGATGAGATAGATAAGAATTGGGATTAATTTTATGTCTAAACCAAAAATAGCAATTTATGATTTTACTGATTGTGAAGGATGTCAAGTTAAACTCATTGAACTAAAAGAGAAGCTTTTAGTTTTGGAAAAAAGAGTTGATATTGTTAATTGGCGATTGGGGCAGGAAAATAATAAACCAGGCCCTTTTGATATTTCTATTATTGAAGGAACTCCAATTACCCAACATGAAATAGATTTACTTAAGAAATTAAGAAAAGAATCAAAGATTTTAATTGGGTTGGGTAGTTGCGCTACATTAGGCGGAATTCCAGGAATTATAGATAAGTCTCAAAGAAAGAAATGGTATAAGAAAATTTATGGTGATAACTATAAGCCAAGAGGCATTGATGCCTTGCCTTTATCTGCCTATGTTAAAGTTGATTTTTTAATTCATGGATGTCCTGTTGATAAGAATGAATTAATTCGGATTATGGAAGATTTATTAGCTGGGAAAGAGCCAAAATATCGTGGATATTCTGTTTGTTTTGAATGCAAACAGGCAAATAATCCCTGTCGCTTATTAGATGATAAACCATGTTTAGGACCAATTATCCAAGGTGGTTGTGGGGCAATCTGTATTAGTGGCGGTTCTCCTTGTTATGGATGTTTTGGTTTAAGAGAAGGAGCAGAGGTTAAAAATTTATTAAAAGTGCTTAATAAAATTACAGATAAAAAAACCATTGATAGATATTTTTCAATGTTTTTAAATAAAGTAGATAAATAAATATGAATAATGAATTTATCGCAAAGATTGAAGGGCATGGAAATTTAACTATTGATTGGAAAAAAAATCAGGTTAAACTTAATATTCATGAAGGAGAGCGTCTATTTGAAGGTCTATTAGTCAACCGAACCGCTGAAGAGATGCATTGGATTACGCCTCGTATTTGTGGAATTTGCCCAATTGCTCATAATTTAGCTTCTTTAACTGCTTTAGAATCGGCTTTAGGAATTGAAGTAAATTCAACGACTATTTTATTACGTGATTTGATGCAGTGTGGACAGATGATTCAAAGTCACTCTTTGCATCTTTTCTTTTTGTCTTTGCCTGATTATTTAGGAATTGATAGAGGGACTGAATTAGCTAAAAAAAATCCAAAAGCTTTTAAAAGTGCTTTAGCTTTGAAAGGAATTTCCGATCAAATTGCTGAAATAGCAGCAGGGCGATCTGTTCACCCGACAAGAACAACAATAGGCGGATTTCATAAAATTCCAACTAAAAGTGTTTTAGAAAAATTATTAAAAAAATTAAAAAAAACAGAACAAGATGCTAAAAATGCTCTTATCTTAGTTTCTAAAATTGATTTTCCCGAATTAAAAGTTGAATTACAACTAGCAGCGCTAGATGGTTCAAAGATTATAGCTGTTTCTTCAAACAATATTAAAGGAAGAAAGGAATCTCCTATTGGAGATTATAAGGAGGTAATTGAAGAAGAAGTTAGAGATTACTCTACAGCTAAGTTTGGAAAGTATAGAGGGGAGGAAATGTTAGTTGGCTCCTTGGCGCGATTAGCAGTTTATGGAGATTATGACAAGAAATATAAGATAGATTTTGAAAATCCTTTTTATAATAATCTTGCCCAAGCAATTGAAATTTTAACTTATCATCAAAAAGCTCAGAAAATAATTGAAAAATTA
>CAZUOI010000028.1:0-2505 GCA_964621945.1 uncultured Candidatus Saccharibacteria bacterium | reverse complement strand
ACTTGTTCGGTTCACTAATCATTTCTAGAATTTTTTTAGCTTCAGTTTTCGGAACTTTATTAATGGCCATCTTATCATGGACAAGTAAATAATCTCCGATCTTTATATTTTTAAGCAAACTTAAATCAGCCTCGTGTTGATGATTATTTGATTGAACAGTTGCCCATCCTTTTTTTATTTTAACTACTTTACTTGGAGTCGCTAAACACATATACTTTAATTATACTTATTTATGAATAAAAATAAAGTTCTTTATTAGGAGGGAATAGATTATGAAAAATACAGGAATAAAATTGTCGTGTTTGTATGCCTTGCCTCCGCATTTAAAAGGATACTGCGGACCTAAGGATAAGAAGAATTCATCTTTAATTCTCGATTTTGTTGAAGGCAAAAAAATAGAAGAATCAGAAATCAAGAATATTTTTATCAAAAACTTTCCAGTTGTTATTGGGTATTATAAAATAATTTCCGAAGAACATAACTTGGAATTATTTGACGAAAAAGTGGTTAGGGCTTATTGGACTGGCAATGACTTGCTTGATGATTTTTTTAAAGCAGGTAAGTTTATTCCTTTTCATCTTTATCATGTTTTGACTAGCGATCTTTCAGATGAGGATATAAAATCATGTCAGATTTCTTGGAAGAAAGTAAAAGATGACAATATTGCTACTCACTGGGGAAAGGCGATAGAGATATTAACTGATAGTGAAATAAAGCAACTTAAGAAGTATAATCAATTAACCTTTGATTTTTATAATCAAAAAAAATAAAAAAAGCGGTGAGGCTTTGCCAATACCCGCTTTTATGTTAAAATATTTTAAAATAAAATTATGTACGATTTAATTATTATTGGTGGTGGTCCAGCTGCTATATCTGCTGGCATCTATGCTGCTAGAAAAAAACTTAAAACATTATTAATTGCTAAAAATTGGGGAGGTCAAGTTCGTTTATCTCCTTTAGTTGAAAATTATCCTGGATTCGAATCAATTTTAGGTATGGACTTAGCTAATAAATTTATCAGTCATTTAAAAAAAAATAATTTAGAAATTAAAGAAGGAATTGAAATTAAAGAAATTGAATTAGAAGAGAATAATAAGGTTGTTAGGGTTAGAGGAGAAAAAGAAAATTTTAAAACTAAAGCAATTATTATTGCAACTGGAAGAGTTCCTAATAAATTAGGTATATCTAATGAAGAAAAATTTATTGGTAAGGGTATAAGCTATTGTGCAACTTGTGATGCTCCCTTATTCAGAGATAAAAAAATAATTGTAATTGGTAGCGGTAATGCTGGGGCAGAAATAGCGATAGAACTTACTAATTATGCTTCTGAAGTATATATTTTAGCACGTAGCCCAGGATTAAAAGCTAATGAATATTTACAAAATAAAATTAAAAAATCTTCTAAGATTAAGATTATAGCTAATGCTTTAGTAAAAGAATTTAAAGGAGATAAATTTATAGAAGGTTTTATTTATCAAGATAAAATTTCTAGTAAAATGAAAGAAATGGATATCCAAGGAATTTTTATAGCTATCGGTTCAAGTGCTAATTCTTCTTTAGTTAAAAATATGGTAGAATTAAATAAGCAAAATGAAATAAAAATAGATTCATCTAATAGGACTTCTCAGCCTAATATTTTCGCGGCTGGAGATGTAACAAATGTTTCTCATAAGCAAATTATTATCGCGGCTGGCGAGGGAGCAAAAGCGGCATTGAATGCTTATGATTATATAAAAAAATTAAAATAAGAAAGGAAATATTATGACAGAAGAAATAAAGATTCGTATATTCAGCACCCCAAGCTGTCCTTATTGCGTAACGCTTAAGGAATATTTAAAAGAAAAAGGATTTGAGTACGAAGATATTAATGTTGCTGAAGATAAAGAAGCTGCTAAAGAAATGATTGAAAAATCAGGTCAAATGGGTGTGCCTGTTTCAGAAATAAAAGGAGAAATTATTATTGGATTTGATAAAGTTAAAATAAATAAGATATTAGGAATTAAAGAATAAATTAAAATTAATTTTATGCCAATAAAAATAGCTATTAATGGTTTCGGCCGAATTGGTCGCGCTTCTTTTAGAAAAATATTAAATAGCGATTCTGAGATAGAAGTTGTTGCTATTAATGATTTAACTGATAATAAGACGCTAGAACATCTTCTAAAGTATGATTCATCTTATGGAATATATGATAAGCTGATTGAAGCTAAGATGTTAACGGAAAAGGATCCATTAAAACTTCCATGGAAGGATTTAGAAATTGATGTCGTTCTTGAATGCACAGGGCATTTTACTGATATTGAAGGAGCTAAAAAACATTTAGAAGCAGGATCTAAAAAAGTAATAATTTCAGCTCCATCTAAAAGTCCAGAAATATCTCATTTTGTTTTAGGAGTCAACGAAGAGAAATACAATTCAGAAAAAGATAATATCGTCTCTATGTGTTCATGCACAACTAACTGCCTAGCGCCTATTGCTAAAATTATTCATAAAAATCTTGAAATA
>CAZUOI010000027.1:0-6906 GCA_964621945.1 uncultured Candidatus Saccharibacteria bacterium | reverse complement strand
TTGGCTCTAGAAAGTATAAAAGTAATTCCAGGGCGCATGGAAGAAATTTCACAAAATCAAAATTTTCGAGTTTTTGTTGATTTAGCTCATACGCCTGATTCTTTTGAACAAGTTTTTAAATTAGCTAAGAAGCTTTCTCGTGGAAGAATTATTTCAGTTTTTGGTTCGGCTGGCGGTGGACGTGATAAATGGAAAAGGCCAGAATTAGGCAAAATTGCTTCACGGTATTCTGATTATATAATTTTAACCAATGAAGATCCTTATAGTGAAGATCCAGTTTCTATAGTTGATAGTATTAAGCAAGGGATAGGTGATTCTGTTAATTTCGAAAAAATTATGGATAGACGTCAGGCTATTAATAAAGCATTAAGTCTGGCAAAAGAAAAAGATATCGTTTTAATATTGGGCAAAGGCACTGAAGCAACAATGGTTGTTGGTTCAAATAGTATTCCATGGGACGATCGAAGAGTTGTTAGGGAGGAACTCGGAAAGTTATATGCTTAAATTAGAAAAATTTATTTTTTATCTTTTTATTTTCTGTTTTGCTTTTCAGACGCGAAAGATAATATATCAATTTGGGGGAGAGGGTTTTAACGAGTGGACAAGTATTTATGTTTATTTAACTGATATTTTATTATTGTCAGTTTTTTTATTATTTATTTGGAGAAAAAGAAAGCAAAGATTTTTAAAAGAGCCATTAAAATTGATTCAAGTTAAAAGTCCTGGTTTTTGGTTAGGAACTTTTTTAATTTTTAGCCTGATTTCTTTAGTTCAAGCAAGGAATATAGAGCTTGGTTTTTATCACTGGATTAAGTTATTAGAAATGATTGGTTTGTTCTTTTATTTGAAATATAATTTTAAAGAATTATTTAACTTTAAAAAATTAGCATATGTTTTTATTGCTAGTGGATTATGTCAATCTTTTATTGCTATTAGCCAATATGTTCAACAAAAAAGCTTAGGTTTGAAATTTCTTGCAGAAAGTCCATTGAACCCCGAAATAGCAGGTGTGGCAAAAATTGTTGTTGAGGGAACAAAAATGATTCGGGCCTATGGAACATTTCCTCATCCCAATGTCTTAGCTGTTTTTATGTTTGTTTGTCTTTTTTTCACTTTTTATCTTTTTTTAAATAAAAAAAATTCTTTTAAAAATTATGTATTCTTGTTAATCACATTATTTCTTTTCTTTTTCACTCTCTTTTTAACATATTCGCGTTTAGTTATTTTTATTTTCTTACTATCCAGCGTAATTTATTTTATTCTTTCATTTAAAAAACATAAAAAACAGGTCTTGAGCTTATTCTTATTGATTATTATCTGTTTACTTATAATGACTTATTTTGCTTGGCCTGAAGTTTTATCTCGTTTTAATATTTCAGCAGGTGAACAATCTATTAGTCTCCGTTTGTTTTACAGTCAAACATCTTTTTTGATTATTCAGGAATATCCTTTATTAGGAATTGGCGTAGGTAATTTTGTTTGGGAAATTAGGCAAATGCTTGATTTATTGAGTTCATGGATACATCAGCCAGTTCATAATATTTATTTATTAATCGCTTCTGAAACGGGTTTGATCGGATTATTTATATTCCTAATGTTTCTTTATCAATTATTAAGGCAATTTAGTAAAAAATTAAAAGATAAAAAAAGCTATTTATTACTTCTTGTTGTCTGTGCATTTTTAATTTTTGGTTTATTCGACCATTTTTTCTGGACTCTTCAGCAAGGACAATTAATGTTTTGGATTGCTTTAGGATTAATAGGATTTGTATATGAATAAAAAACAGAAAAAACTTGTATTTTTATGTATTTGCTTTGTTGTAGTTTTTCTAATTTACGGCAATACGCTTTCTGGAGATTTTGTTTTTGATGACAGATTAATTGTCAGTCATTACTCTTTCTTTAAGGACATTAATAATTTACCCGAAATAGCTTTAATGGGCTATTGGACAGAGGAATCTGGTCTTTATCGTCCAGTAGTTTTAATTAGCTACGCGCTTAATTCTGCGTTTTTTGGTCCTTCACCATTTAGTTTTCATTTAATTAATCTTATTCTTTACTCTTTTATAGGATATTTACTTTATCTTCTTATTAGAAGAATTTTTCCAAAAAAAGAAAAACTTGCATATTTATTTCCAATCTTATTCTTAGTTCTACCTATCCATACTGAAGTTATTGCTAATGTAGTTGGTAGAGCAGAAATACTGGCCTTATTGTTCTCTCTTTTAGCTTTTTTAGAATTAGCCAAATCTAAAAGTAATTTTTGGAAAGCAGGGTTGTGGTTTCTTTTAGCTCTTGGAAGCAAAGAAGTAGCGATTGCTGTTTTGCCTATAGCTTTATTTATTCTTTTTTATAAAAACAAATGCTGTTTTAATAAAAAAAATATTGGAGATTATTTTTCTCCATTAATTATTTTATTCACTTCAGCTTTTGTATATTTCTCAGTTAGATTTTTAGTTTTAGGACAGTATTTCTTTTCTAATAATGCTACTTTGACAGAAAATCCATTAAAATTTGTTTCTTTTGGAGAAAGAATTGCCACTAGTTTTGCAATTCTATTTCTCTATATTAAAAAATCATTTTTAGGATTTAATCTTTGTTCTGATTATTCATATAATCAAATACCTGTTCCAGAAAGTTTTTTTAATTTTAAAACATTATTAGGATTAAGTATTTTTTTATTTTTTATTTTTAGTTTAATATTTTTTTTAAGAAGAGCTCCTGTTTTGGCTTTGGGTTCAGCATTTTTTCTTTTTTCATTCTTACCTGTTTCAAATTTAATTTTTCCTATGGGGACGATCGCTGGGGAACGATTGATGTTTTTCCCCTCAGTCGGACTTTGTCTTTATTTAACACAAGGATTAATCTGGTTGTATAAGATTAAAAGTAGTAAAGTTTTTCACTTTCTATCAATCGTTTTAATTATTGGTTTAATTTGTTCTTATGGAGCAAAAAGTTTTATTAGAAGCTTTGATTGGCTTACCGAAAAAAATCTTTTTATTTCCGCAGCTCAGTGCGCTCCTGATAGCGTTTTATCTCGTTCTAATATGGGGACAGTTTATTATTTCGAAGGGGAATATAAAGAAGCTGAAGAAGAAATATTAGAAGCTCATCAGATTTATGATAAATATTCAAAAGCAGTCAATAATTTGGGCTTGATTTATTGGAAAAAAGAAGAATATAATAAGGCTAAAGAGCAGTATTTCAAGGCGATTAAAAATTGGCCTCCTTACGAGGGCGTTTATGAAAATTTAATCCTTCTTTATTTAAGCCAAGGAGATACAGAAAATGCTATTAGGTGGATTAATGCTATTTTTATCAGCGATAAAGAAGCAAAAAATATTTATTTAGAAAGATATGGATTAAAGTAATAATATGAATAAATTCTGGTGGTTCTTATTTCTAATTATTTTTATAGGAGGATTTTTATGGTTATTTTTTTTTAATGAAAGAAAAGAAACAAGTCAATTAGCTTCTATGTTCAAAGATTCAAAAAAAACAAATATAGATAATGTATCTATTCGTGAACCAATTACAGCCGGTCAATTTTATCCATCTAATAAAGAAGAATTGATAAAGACAATTAATCAGTTCTTGAATCAAGTAGAATTACCAGAAATAGATGGAGAGATAAAAATGCTAATAGCACCTCATGCTGGTTATGATTTTTCAGGGCAAACAGCTGCCTATGCTTTTAAAGCGGTTCAAGGACAGGATATTGATAAAGTTATTTTAATTGGTTCAAGTCATCAAGAATATCTGCAAGGTGCGATTATTGATGGAAATGATTCCTGGAAGACTCCAATAGGTAATGTTAATTTAGATAATGATTTGCGAGATTTACTTATTAAAGATAGTGAGCTTTTTAAAATTGATTCAGTTCCACATGAGCTAGAATATTCTTTAGAAGTTGAAGTTCCTTTTTTGCAAACTGTTTTAAAAGATTTTAAACTTTTACCGATTTTAATAAGTCATGAGTTAAAAGAAAATGAATTAGAAGAAATTAGTAATGTCTTATCTGAATATATTGATGAAAAAACATTAATTGTGGCTAGCTCAGATATGTCACATTATCCTGATTATGAAAAAGCAAATTATGCAGATAAAAAAGTTGCCGATGCAATTTTATCAGGACAATTCTCTATTTTTCAAGAAGTAATTAAACAAATAAAAGAGGAAAACATTCTTAATTTAAGCACTTGCTTATGTAGCCAGTCAGCCGTTGATGTTGTTATGAAATTAACAGAGAAAATAGGGGTTGATAGTGTTAAATTATTAAAATATGTTAATTCTGGGGATATAGAGATTGGAGATAAATCAAGAGTTGTTGGTTATGGTTCTTTTATTTTTACAAAAAAGCCAGAGAATTATTTAAACCAAGAACAAAAAAACAAACTTTTAGAAATTGCTAGAACATCAGTTGAAAAATATGTTTTAGAAGGTAAATTAGCTGATTTTAATACAGAAGATGAGTTATTGAATAAGAAATTAGGAGCTTTTGTTACTTTAAAGAAAAATAGCCAATTAAGGGGATGCATTGGTTCATTTGAGCCAAATATTCCCCTATATCAAGTTGTTTCTCAAATGGCTGTATCAGCTGCCGTAAAAGATAAACGATTTAATCCTGTTAATCAAGATGAATTAAATGATTTAGAATACGAAATTTCAGTTTTGAGTTCTCTGAAGAAAATAGATAGCTGGAAAGAGATAGAAATTGGCAAACATGGGGTTCAAATAAAAAAGGGATCAAGTTCAGGAGTCTTTCTTCCGCAAGTAGCAACTGAAAACAATTGGAATCTTAATAAATTTATGGGCGAACTTTGTTCTCAAAAAGCTGGTTTAGAAAAAGATTGTTGGAAAACAGGAGAAGTTGATATGTATGTATTTACAGTTAAAATAATTAAATGAAACAAATTATTCTATTTTTAATTAAAATATATCAGAAAACCATATCTCCGGATCATGGTTATTTTCCAATTCTACGGATTTTAGGTCAATGTCGTCATTATCCAACATGTTCGCAATACACTTACCAATCAATAGAAAAATACGGGGTTTTAAAAGGTCTTGGCATGGGATTAAAACAGCTTTCAAATTGTCATCCTTGGGGAAGAAGTCTATAATAAAGATATGAAATCAATTAATAAGGTTATTAAAATTTTAATTCTTTCTGATGTAGCCTTAGCTTCCGGTTTTGGTTTTGTTACACCAATCTTTGCTATCTTTCTAACGGAACAAATAAAAGGTGGTAATGTTGAAGTAGCTGGTTATGTCGCAGCTATTTATTGGATTATTATTTCTTTAACAGTGGTGCCTTTCGGTCGCTATTTAGATAAAAACCATGGCGAGAAGGATGATTTCTGGTTTATTATTATTGGCAATCTTTTAGCGGCAGGAGCTGTTTTTGGATATATTATATCTTCGTTAACTTGGCATATTTATCTTTTTCATATATTTTATGCTTTTGGCATGAGCATGAATATATCTGCTTACGGAGCTATCTTTACAAGACATATTGATAAAGGCAAAGAAGCATTTGATTGGAGTGTTAGAGCCGCTTTAATGGGTGTAGGCGCAGGTGTGGCAGGAGGATTAGGCGGTATAATTGCCTATCGTTTTGGTTTTGATGTTCTCTTTATTGGAGTTTTAATCCTAATTCTAGTTAGTGCTGCTTTACCTGTTTTAATTTACAAAAAGATATGTTTAAAAGATAAAGAAATTCCACATATCCCAACAATAAAATAAATTAAATGAAAAATTTAGAAATAGCTAAAATTTTTAATGAAATGGCTGATTTTATTGAAATGAAAGAAATTTCATTTAAATCTAGAGCTTATCGAAGAGTTAGTCGTTTTTTGAATTCATTAGAACAGGATATTGAGGATGTTTATTACAAAGGAGGAGTAAAAGAATTAAAAAAATTTCCTGGAATAGGTGAGGCAATTGCTGGTAATATTGAAGAGTTTATTAGAACAAACAAAATTAAAGCTTATCAAAGACTCAAAAAAGAATGTCCAGTTGATTTGGGAGAATTAAAAAAAATTGAAGGTCTTGGCGCTAGAAAAATTAAAATCTTATACGAGAAATTAAAGATTAAGAATTTAAAAAATTTAGAAAAAGCGGCTAAGGCGGGTAAGATAGGAGAGTTGGATGGTTTTGGAGAAAAAAGCGAAAAAAACATTTTACAAAGCATTGAAATAGCCAAGTCAGATAAAGGCAGATTTCTTCTTGGGAGAATTCTACCGATAGTTAGAAAAATTATTAATGAATTTAAGGAACTTCCTGAAGTGAATAAAATAAGTATTGCTGGTTCAGTTAGAAGAATGAAAGAAACAGTTGGCGATGTTGATATTTTAATTGTTTCTTCAAAATCTGAAAAAATAATGGATTATTTTGTTCAAATGAAAGGAGTTATTAAAGTTTGGGCTAAAGGAAAAACTAAATCATCAGTTAGATTTAGAACTGGCTTTGATTGTGATTTAAGAGTTGTCAAGAAAGATAGTTTTGGCGCCGCTTTACAATATTTTACCGGCAGTAAAGAGCACAATATAATGACGAGGCGGATAGCTATCAAGAATAAATTAAAGCTTAATGAATATGGAGTTTACAATAAAGATAAACAAATAGCTGGCAAAAATGAAAAAGAGGTTTACAAATCAATAGGTTTGCAGTATATTGAACCAGAATTGAGAACTAACACTGGAGAGATAGAAGCTTCCCTTCGACAAGCTCAGGGTGAACTTAATCAGTTGCCTAAATTAATTAAATATAATGATATCAAAGGAGAGACTCATTGTCATAGTGATTGGAGTGATGGTTCAGCAACAATAGAAAATTTAGCTAAAATAGCAAAAGAAATAGGATATGAATATTTAGTGATCACTGATCATGCTAGTCCTTTAGGGA
>CAZUOI010000026.1:0-7001 GCA_964621945.1 uncultured Candidatus Saccharibacteria bacterium | reverse complement strand
AAACAAGAAGCTAATAAAAGAATAAAGCAGTTAAGAAAAGTTATTAATCAGCATAATTACTTATATCATGTTCTTGATAATCCTGATCTTAGCGATGCGGCTTTTGATTCTTTGAAACATGAATTATATAAATTAGAACAAGAATATCCTGATTTAATTACTTCGGACTCTCCAACACAGCGAGTTAGTGGCAAGGCCTTAGACAAATTTGAAAAAGTAAAGCATAAAAAAAGAATGCTTTCATTGGAAGATATTTTTTATGTTGAAGAATTTGAAGATTGGCAAGAACGAATTCAAAAACTTGTTCCTAGTGTTAAATTAGATTATTTTACTGAATTGAAAATAGATGGTTTTGCTGTTTCTTTGATTTACAAAAATGGAATTTTTATAAAAGGGGCAACAAGAGGTGATGGAAAAGTAGGAGAAAATGTTACTCAGAATTTAAAAACAATTACTTCTATCCCATTGAAATTAGAAATTAGAGGAAAGCTTTCCAGTATTATTAAAAGTAAAATTGAGAAAAAAATTAAGAAAGGTCAAATAGAAATTAGAGGAGAAGTCTATATGTCTAAAAGCGCTTTTGAAGAAGCGAATAAGGAAAGAAAAAGACAAAAACTTTCTCTCTATGCTAATCCTCGCAATACGGCGGCTGGTTCTATTCGCCAGCTTAATCCTGAGATTGCCGCTTCGCGTAAGTTAAATTTTTTAGCTTATGATGTTGTTACAGATTTAGGACAAAAAACACATCAGCAAGAACATGAAATAGCTAAGGCTTTGGGATTTAAAACTGGACAAGAAAGTTATTGCAAGAATATTGATAAAGCAGTTAATTTCTGGAATAAAGTTAAGAAAATCAGAAATAGATTGCCTTATCAGATTGATGGAGTAGTTATTAGTGTTAACAATAGCCAAATTTTTAATAAATTAGGCATTGTTGGTAAAGCGCCAAGAGGCGCCATTGCCTTTAAATTTCCAGCTAAAGAGGCAACAACTATAGTTGAAAATATTGTTATTCAAATTGGCAGAACTGGAGCTTTGACTCCAGTAGCTCATTTAAAACCCGTTCGTTTAGATGGAATTTTAATCACAAAAGCTACTTTACATAATGAAGATGAAATTAAGCGACTTGATATAAGAATAAACGATACAGTTATTGTTCAACGCGCTGGAGATGTTATTCCAGACATTGTTAGGGCTATTAAGAAATTAAGGACTGGGAAAGAAAAGAAATTTCAAATGCCAAAGCAATGTCCTGTTTGTAAAAGTAAAGTTATTAGGCCTAAAGGAGAAGCGATTCACCGTTGTCTTAATAAAAATTGTAATTTAATCCAAAAACAACAAATAATTCATTTTGTTTCTAAAAAAGGTTTTGAAATTGATGGCCTGGGTCCTAAAATTATTAAGCAGCTTATAAAAGAAGGGTTGATTGTGAAGGCGGCTGATCTTTTTTCATTAACTCAAGGAGATTTAATTCCTTTAGAACGTTTTGATCAAAAATCAGCTAATAATTTAATTGAAGCTATAGAGAAAAGCAAAAAAATTTCCTTTTCTAAATTTATTTTCGCTTTAGGGATTCGTCATACAGGAGAAGAGACTTCAATTTCTTTAGCCCAATATTTTGGAAGCCTAGATAAATTAAAAAAAGCAAATATAGAAGAATTTTCAAAGATTGAAGATGTTGGCGAAGTAGTTGCCAAAAGCATTTTTAATTGGTTTAATAGTAAAGACAATATTAAATTTCTTAATTTATTAATAAATTCTGGTGTAGAAATAAAAAGGCTAAAGTTGATTAGAAAAAAATTAGCAAAGAAAACATTTGTTTTAACAGGTGAATTGGATAAATTTACAAGAGATGAAGCAAAGACAAGAATTAGAGAATTGGGTGGCAGTATTTCAAGTTCTATTTCTGTTCAGACAAGTTTTGTAGTAATCGGCAAAAATCCAGGATCTAAATATAGTAAAGCAAAAAAAATAGGCGTTAAAATTATTAATGAAAAAGAATTTTTAAGAATAATAGGGTAGAATTTTTTAATTCTCTTCGGTGTCATTCCCAACTTGATTGGGAATCCAGGTTATATTAGTCTTCGCTAGATTCCCGCTTTCGCGGGAATGACACCAAAGCAATAATTTATTATGAACATAGATCATATAGCAAAATTAGCTCGACTTGGATTGTCTGACAAAGAAAAAGGAAAACTTGAAAAAGAGCTTCCTAGTATTTTAAAATTTGTTGATAAGCTAAATGAGGTAAAAACAGATAAAATAGATCCAACTGCTCAAGTAACTGGTTTGGAAAATATTGTTCGTAAAGACAAAGGTAGGGCAAAAAGCCAACAAGAAACAGAAAAATTATTAAAACTGGCTCCTAAAACTAAAGATAGACAGGTTAAAGTAAAAGCAATATTATAGTTATGGAATTAAATAAATTAACAATAAAACAAGCTCACCAAGGTTTGAAAAATAAAGATTTTTCAGCGATTGAATTAACTGAAAATGTTTTAAATAAAATTAAAAAACAAAATAACTCAATTCATGCTTATTTAACGATAACTGAAGAATTAGCCTTAAGCCAAGCTAAAAAAGTAGATAAGAAAATCCAAAACAAAGAAGAAATCGGGCCTTTAGCTGGGATTCCTTTAGCCGTTAAAGATCTTATTCTAGTTGAAGGGATTAAAACTACAGCTGGCTCAAAAATATTGGAAAATTATATTGCCCCTTATGATGCAACGGTAATCAAAAAACTTAAAAAAGCTGGAGCGATTATTGTTGGAAAAACTAATCTTGATGAATTTGGTATGGGTTCTTCTACAGAAAATTCTGCATTTGGTCCGACTAAAAATCCTCATAATTTAGAAAGAGTGCCTGGTGGCTCTTCTGGTGGCTCAGCCGCTGCTGTGGCCGACAATCAATGTATTTATGCATTAGGTTCTGATACTGGTAGTTCAGTCCGTTTACCAGCTTCTTTTTGCGGAGTAGTTGGGTTTAAACCAACTTATGGTCGTGTTTCTCGTTATGGATTAATCGCTTTTGCTTCTTCTCTGGATCAAATTGGACCAATAGCTAAGACAGCCGAAGATATCGAAATAATTTTCGATGCAATCAAGGGTAAAGATGAGTTTGATTCAACTAGTTTAAATCCAAAAACAGATATTAAAAAAGAGAAAATAGAAATCAAGGATTTAAAAATTGGCGTGCCTAAAGAATATTTTGTTGAAGGAATCGATCCTCAAGTGGAAAAAATAGTTAGAAAAGCTATTTCAAATTATGAAAAAGCTGGAGCTAAAATAACTGAAGTAAGCTTGCCACATACTGAGTATGCTTTATCTTGCTACTATATTATTATGCCAGCCGAAGCAAGTTCTAATCTTGCTCGTTATGATGGAATTAAATATGGTCTTTCTATTGATGATAATAATCTTTTAGAAGGTTATTTAAAAACTAGACGACAAGGTTTTGGAGATGAAGTTAGGCGTAGAATTATGCTTGGGACCTATGTTCTATCAGCTGGATATTATGATGCTTATTATCTCAAAGCTCAAAAAGTAAGAACTTTGATTAAAAAAGATTTTGATAAGGTTTTTGAAAAAGTTGATGTTTTAATGACGCCAGTTTCTCCAGCAACCGCTTTCAAACTTGGAGAAAAGATAAATGATCCAGTTTCAATGTATTTGTCTGATATTTATATGGTGGCAATTAATTTAGCTGGTTTACCTGCTATTTCTATCCCATGTGGAGAGATTGATAAGTTGCCAGTTGGTTTGCAGGTTATAGGGAATCAATTTGATGATGAAAAAATAATTCAAATAGCTCAAAAATATAATTATGGAAGAAAATCTATTAAAAATTTATAACAATTTTTTAGCAATCAATTGGCAGGAAATTATTTTCCCTTTAAAGATTATTTCTGTAATTCTTTCTATTTTTTTAATATTTATTATTGTCATCATCCTTCTTAAAATTAGAAAAAATATTAAGGAAAACTTATTGACAGTTGCTAAAAGTGTAATGGCGCCCGATTTACCCAAAAAAGAATTAGATAAGAAATGGAGTTCAATAATGGATAAATTAGAAAAAAATAATGAGAGTGATTATAAGTTGGCTCTTATTGAAGCAGATAATCTTTTTGATGATTTGCTTAAAAGAATTGGCTATAAAGGGGATGATATGGGGGAGAGGCTAAAACAGATTACTGAAGCTCAATTAGCTAATATCGATGATCTTTGGCAGGCTCATAAGATTCGTAATAGAATTGCTCACGAACCAGGTTTTAAATTAACTCATGTTCAGGCGAAAAGAGCTATTGAAATATATCAGAGAGCTATGGAAGATTTAGAAGCTTTTTAATTTATGAATTAAGTATGTTAGACTGAATAACAAGATGAATTACTCTAAATTATTAATTGAAAATAAAAAACAAAACAGAACTTATCTCTGGTTTATTTTAATTAACACTGGCACACGGGAGTAGTTCTTAAATTTAGCAGAGTAATAGATGACAAGAACTGGCTCCCAGCCAGTTCTTTTAGTTTCTTTAACAATATATATAAGGAGGACAAAATGGGAAGAAAGAAATCTGAAGCAAAAGTTGTTTGTAGAAATTCAGAATGCGGAAAAGTAATCTTTTTAACTGATGGCAAGTCTTTAAAAAAGAAAAAGGCTATTAAATGCCCTCATTGCGGAGCAAAAAATAGGGTAGTTGTAAAAAAGAATGGGAAAATTAAAATATATTTTTCTCCACAATTAGCTTAATAAAAATCAAAAGACCGGATTCAATATCCGGTCTGCTTTTTTAATAAGCTAATAGATGTGATTATTATACAAATATGGATAATCCTGCCGTCGCTAAAACTATAGCAAGGCTATTCGGGACACTAAGAAAACTTTTAAATAATTTTTGAAATTATTTTTAAAAGTTTTTCAATATCTTTTAATTTATTCTGCAAGACATCATAAACAATGTCATAATTGATTTTATCATAATCGTGAGTAACTACATTTCTAAATCCGACCATGCCAATCATTTTATTAGTTAATTCTGTTGAGATAATTCCTTCTTCATTTAGGATAGAAAATGATTCGGACATACTGGTTGGTTTGCGGAAGTTCTTATATGAGATAGTGGCTTCAGCCAAATCTATAGTTGCTTGACTAGCTAAATAGAGATATCTTTCAACTGCTCCTTTTATAGTTTGGTCGTTTTGAATTTTATCCTTTGAATATTTTTTGTAATCATCAAGGATTTTGATATATTTTTTAACTAGGCTTATTTTATTCTCAATCGTTTTTAAATTGGTCATATTATTTAGTTAAACCATGCTTTAGAAGCATTAAATTAAAATCAAAGTATTCATTAAGAATTCGAGGTTCAATCATTAATTTAAATGGTTCTTTTTCAAAGATTAGTTTGCCATTTTTAATTACATCATATTTTAAATCTGGGCTTTGAGCTAGATTTAAAACGACAACATCAACTTTATCGGTTTTTAATGTGTTAACAATCTTATTTTGAACATCTATTTTTATTTCAAACATCTTTTTTTTGTCTTTTTCATCTAAATAAATAGCAAAATCATAGTCGCTTAAAGGGCCAGCGTTACCCTCAGCCCGAGAACCAAAAAAATAGACCAATTTTATTTTTGGGAAATTTTTAAAAATATTATTCAATTCTTTTATTTGTTTTTTATCGATATTTTAATTTTAACACGCAAAATCAAAAAGAACAACTTAAACGAGTTATTTTTATCAAATTTATACAAATCCAAACTTATTGAATATTTACAAAAAGGTCGGATGAATATTCAACCCTTTTATTTTTTAAAACAATAGACTTGACAACCTATTATTATGAGCATATACTCATAATAAAGGTCGGGATAATAAAAAAAATAAAATAATAAAAAAAATATGCCAAGATTAAATGGAACTGGTCCTAGAGGATTAGGAGCTGGAACTGGACAAGGATTAGGCCCCTGCGGAGGAGGATATGGACGTGGATGTGGTAGAGGATTTAGACGCTGGACTGAGCAAGATGAAAAAACTACTTTAAATCAAGAGAAAGATATTTTAAAAAAAGAATTAGAAGAAGTTGAAAAAGAATTAAAATCCTTAAAGGATCAGAAATAAAAAAAGGGCCTCTCCGGAGGCCTTTTTTTATATAAATAATGCGGGGTTAACCAACCTGCCTGCCGGCGAGGCAGGGACACTAGGAAAACTTTTAGGAAGTTGGTTGGGAAGATTTATAGGAAAGTTATTTCACAAAAAGTTCCTTGGCAATATATTGTTTGATTAGAGATTGATAGGGAACTTGTAAGGCGTTAGCTCTTTCTTTAAGGCGAACTAAAATATATTCTGGTAATCTAATAGAAATAGAACGAGAACTTGGTTTTAAGTCGCTAAAAGAAACCGACTCAAAGTCATCAGCTTTAAAATATTCACTAAGATCAATTTTAGACCAAAATTCTCTTTCTTGATCCTCGTTTTTAAATTTTGGAATCTTAAGTTTTTTGTTCATATAAATGTTTTTCTTTTTTATTTAGGTTTCTGGACGAAATAACTCTAATCTTATTTTTTCTTACAGTAAAAATTAGGAATAATGGACGTTCTAATTTGGTTTTGCCTATCAAAATATGTCTTTCTTCATTAGTTGAATGGAGAGCATCTTTTAATACTTTTTTATGTGGATCAAAAAAAATTTCTTCACATTCTTCATCGCTTACATTATGCAATTTTAGATTTTTATTTATATTGCCTTTATCCCATTCAAATTCAATTATTTCTATCGATTTTACCATAATTACATTGTATATACTATATTATACATTGTCAATAGTTAAATTGTGGATAAAAAAACAACTCAAACGAGCTATTTTTTATCAAACATCTACAAATCTGTACAAATATGGACAAATGCGGGAGCGATCGGACTCGAACCGACAGCCTTCTGCGTGACAGGCAGATGCTCTAACCAATTGAGCTACGCCCCCAATATATAATTTTCAGTT
>CAZUOI010000025.1:5243-7132 GCA_964621945.1 uncultured Candidatus Saccharibacteria bacterium | reverse complement strand
GGATATTGGGCAGCACTGGTTGTAGTTCTCAGAACAACAACAACACTGGCAACCCGAACAACTCCTTTCGCGTGTTCTTGCGTCCCTACGCTGGATTGTCAAAAGCGACTATCAATTGTTCGAAGTTGAACTTCGAACAATTGGGTCCTTTTGAGATGGATTTAACACAAAATAATCGTATGTTTTATTGATGGGTTTAAAGTATTTTTGTAGGCGGTCAAAGTGTTGTTCATATAAGTGTCGTCGTAATTTATAGGAGTGAGAATGGCGCAAAAAACCGTAGTAAGAATTAATGCAAGCTAAAACATGATTTAGTTTTTGAAAATCAAAATTTTTTTCTTTTTGTAAATCCTTGTTAAAATCCCATAATTTTTTCTTTAGGTTGCGCGCAGTTCGTTGGCGGATTAAGGTATGAAACGGTTTAATAAAATACCCAACAAAATCAATACCATTACTTATGGATTGTAGAACTTGTTTGCGCGGATGGAGAGTTAATTGTAATCTAGTTTTTAAAAATTCATTGATTTTTTCGCGCCAAAATTTTAAAGTTTGTTTGTTTTCTGCCAATAAAACAAAATCGTCCACATAACGACAGTAATAACGGCATTTTAATTGATGTTTAACAAATTGATCTAATTCATTCAAGTAGACATTTGCAAAAAACTGCGAAGTAAGATTGCCAATAGGCAGTCCTTTGCCTTCGCCAGAATGAAAGAGCGATTTATAAGGAGGAATTAGTTTAAATAAATCGTGGTCGCCTTTAATAAAACAGTTTTCTGTTGGTTTTGCGAAAATAATCATTTTGGCTAACCACAAAATTTCTTCTTTTTCAATCTGACTTTTAAATCTGTATTCTTTAGAAATAGCTTGCTGGAAAATATCAAAAAGAATGCGTTGATCAATACTCATAAAGAAGCCAGCAACGTCAAGCTTTAGATAAAAAGCGGGTTTTTGAAAATTATGTGTAATGCGGCGCATGTAGCGTTCTACATATTTTACGGTCTTGTGCGCTCCTTTATTTTTTTGACAGGCAAAGGAATGAAAAATAAATTTTTTGCGGAAAAACGGTTCCACTTTTCGGACTAATAAGTGATGAATTACCCTGTCGCGAAAATCCGCTGCAAAAATTTCTCGTGGTACAGGTTTAGTATTTATAAAACAGACACTGCGTCTCAGTTGGTAAGTTTTATCGTTTAACTCTCTTTCCAGCGCTAGAAGATTAGTTTCCAGGTCATATCCAAAACGGATGGCGTTGATTGTATTGCCTTTATGTTGTTGACACTCACGGTAGGCGATATATAGATTCTGAAAAGAGAAAATCTCTGAGCGTGTTTCTCTCTCCAGTTTTTTTAATTGAATTTTTTGAGACATACATAATTATTTATCCACTTCTATATTATAAGCATTTTTGTTATAATACAAACATAGTTTTTAATTTAAACCATACAAGAAGCAAGATAAATATAATAAAATAAAAAAATATGCTCATGAACAAAATAAATAAAAAAAAGATAATAATTTTTTCAATATTATTATTATTAGGCGGGTTATTATTTCAGCCGGTTTTAGCTGAAGAAGTGACTAGCACTCCATTTGAACCTGAGCCAATAATCATCCAAGGCTGTACAGATTCATCAGCAGATAACTATAATTCTGAAGCTACAGAAGATGATGACAGTTGCACTTATCCCGTGCCAGAGCCTGTAATAATCCAAGGTTGTACAGATTCATTGGCTAATAACTATAACTCAGAAGCTACAGAAGATGATAATTCTTGTATATATCCTGAACCCGAATCTGAGCCAGAGCCTGTAATAATCCAAGGCTGTACTGATTCATCAGCAGATAACTATAATTCAGAAGCAACAGAAGACAATAATTCATGTACT
>CAZUOI010000025.1:4826-5143 GCA_964621945.1 uncultured Candidatus Saccharibacteria bacterium | reverse complement strand
TATCCCCAGCCTACGCCAGACTCCTCTGCTGAAGCTACGGCGTCCGAGGAGGCTATAGCGGGCGAAGCAGAACCTGAACCAGTCATCATCCAAGGCTGTACAGATTCATCGGCCGAGAACTATAATTCAGAAGCAACAGAAGATGATAATTCATGTACTTATCCCCAGCCTACGCCAGACTCCTCTGCTGAAGCTACGGCGTCCGAGGAGGCTACGGCGGGCGAAGCAGAACCTGAACCAGAACCAAACACTACTGATAAAAATATTTTAGACGAATTAAAAGAATTAATTAATTCTGGTTTACAAACACAACAAAA
>CAZUOI010000025.1:0-4726 GCA_964621945.1 uncultured Candidatus Saccharibacteria bacterium | reverse complement strand
ATATTTTAGACGAATTAAAAGAATTAATTAATTCTGGTTTACAAACACAACAAAATCAGATTAACCAGATTCAACAACAAAATCAACCTGAAGAAGAGCCTGTTTCAGAAGAACCAGCTTTTGATTCAGCTATTGCACCAAGCAAAGTAACAATTAGTGTATTAATGTCTAATGGAACACCTCCATCTTTTCCAGTGTTTGTAACTTTTGTAGGAGTGGGTAAGAAAAACTTTGGAGGTAAAATAGATGCTAATGGACAAATTACTGTTACTATGCCACAAGGAAGATATTATACAGAATTAATGGTTGTTAATACTCAATATATTCAAGGAGAAGATGGACCATCTTTCTTTTTAGAATCAGATGAAGAAAGAAATTTAGGCGTTATTAAATTAATTCCTAAATCAGAACAAAATAATGTAGGACAATCATTAAGCGATAAAACATTAGAAAGTAATCTTGATAATGAGTTAGGAACAGGAAACAAAGGATTAGCCAGTGTTCTTTCTATGATTGTTAAGCTTCTTATGCAGATTCTTGAAGAACTTCGATCATTAACCTCATATATTATGAGTGGGAATAATTAAAAATGAATGAAGCAAATCTAACAATTGAAATTAGTTCTGTTTTTTTAGTAATTGGGCTAGTATTTTTGAATTTAATAATACTGTCCCTTTTTTATTTTCTAATTAGCAAAAAACTAAAACATCTTGGGGAAAATAGAAATCAGAAAATTAAAAAAGGATTGTTTTCTTCTTTTAAAAGAATTCTTATATGGTTCTCTTCTACTACTTTAAAAAGAGCTTCTATCTATATTATAGTATTTTGCTTATTAACTTTTATTTCAGTTTGTTTCTTCTTTAATTTTAATTTTGACAAAGATTTGTCCAAGTTAACAGCAAATATTATTGAATTTAATAAAGAAGAAATTGAATTAGAAGAAAATCTTGAATTGCGTTTAAATGATGAAGAATTTAAAATGCCTGAGATATTTAATCCTAATGGCCTTAATCTGATTTTCTTTGCTAATCAATATCCATCTTGGGATGAATTTGAACAGGATATTGATTCTTTAATGAATGGATTAAGACAAATAGAGCCATGGAGATCATATGACCAGTATAATATCTTTAAAATTAATCCTAAAAAAACTGATATTTGTTATATAAAGACAAAAGATGAAAGAAAACCAGTTTTGCGTTGTCAAGAAAGTATTAATAATTATTTAAATAATCTATCTTTAGAAAGATTTAAATTAGTGGTTCTTTCTAGACAAGAATTTCAATCATGGGCTAATCTTGTAAGATTAGATAATGGAGGTATTTTTTACAGCGTACCCGCTTTATTAGAAAATGATCTTGAAAAAACCGTTAATGGATTGCTTTTTGCTCATTTAATGGGTCATGCTTTTGGATTAAAAGATGAAGAGCTTTATGTTTTAGCAAAGGCAGGAGGAGCGCCTCATACTCCCGATGGTCCTAATTGCGCGCCCGATAAAGAAACAGCAGAGAAAATGTGGGGAGATCTAGTTGAATTATTTCCAGAAACAATTGGTTATTTTAAAGGTTGTTGCGGTAATGAAGAATATATTAAACCAACAGAAGTTTCCGTGATGAATCTTAATAATGCTACAGAAATATCTTATCAATATGGTTTAGTATCAGAAATATATCTTATGAAAGTTCTTGAATCTTGCTATATGCCGATTAATGAGAGTAAGCCTAATATTAATGATAAATTTTTTGAATTTTATCCGGAGTTTAAAGAGTGTTTAGAATCTAATTAATTAAGTAATGAATATGAATAAGGTCGTGCCTTTTTATAACTTTTAAAGCAAATTCATTTTCTTCTTTATTTCAAGAAGATTTTTTTGAGCTATTTTACGAGCTTGTTTAGCGCCATTATCAAGAATTTTCTTAATTTGAGCTGGATTTTTCTCCAGTTCTTTTTTTCTAGTTTGAAATGGCTTTAATTCTTTAATAATAAGTTCAGCTAAATCATTTTTAAAGTTACCATATCCTTTACCATTAAATTTCTTTTCTATTTCAGAAAAAGATAAATTAGAAAAAGCGCTGTAAATGCTCATTAAATTAGCAATAGCTGGTTTTTTAGGAGAATATTCTATCTCTTTTCCAGAATCAGTAACAGCTTTCTTTATTTTATCTTTAATAATAGCAGAGGAATCATTTAGAGTTAAAAAACTATGAGGAACGCTTTTTGCCATCTTTTGAGTCGGATCTGTTAAAGACATAATTCTAGCAGTATTTTTTTGAATAAGGCATTCAGGAACTGTAAAAGTTTTCCCAAATTTATTATTAAATTTTCTAGATATGGTTCGGGCTAATTCTACATGCTGTTTTTGATCTTCGCCAACGGGCACATAATTTGTCTTGTATATTAAAATATCAGCGGCCATTAGAACTGGATAACCAAAAAGACCCATATTAATAGATTCTTTAAATTGTTTAGATTTTTCTTTAAACTGAGTCATTCTTTCTAATTCAGCTATTGGTGTGACAGTATTTAATAACCAAGTTAATTCAGTATGTTCTGGCACATGAGATTGAATGAAAATAATAGCTTTTTTAGGATCTAAGCCAGCCGCTAAATAGGTAGTTGCTAAATCAAAAATCTTTTCCTGTAGATTATTGTTTGCATCAGGATTAGTTAAAGCATGCAAATCAACAATACACCAGACGCAGTCATAATCGTTTTGAAGTTTAACCCAGTTTTTAATAGCGCCTAAATAATTGCCAATATGAGTTGAGCCAGTTGGTTGGATGCCGCTAAAAATTCTTTTTTTCATAAGTTTTAATTACTTTTTCTAAATTACCTTCAATAATTTTATCTAGATTATGCCATGACTTTTTAATGCGATGGTCAGTTAAACGATTTTGTGGAAAATTATATGTCTTAATTTTCTCAGAACGGTCAGCTGTTCCTATTTGTTCTCTTCGTTCGTCTCCGCGTTCAGCTAATTCTTCAGCTCTTTTTTTAGCTAGAAGGCGAGATCGTAAAACTTGCATGGCTTTTTCTTTGTTATGCTGTTGAGATCTTCCATCTTGACAGCTAACTACTAATCCAGTGGGTAAGTGAGTAATTCTAACGGCTGATTCAATTTTATTAACATTTTGACCACCTGGTCCGGAAGACCTTAAAACATCTACTCTTAAATCTTGCGGATTTATTTGAATTTCTGTCTCGGTTGCTTGGCGCATAATTGCTACTGAAACAGTGGAGGTATGAATTCTACCAGATTTTTCAGTAATTGGTATTCGTTGAACACGATGAACACCGCCCTCATATTTTAATTTCTCATAAACATTTTCACCTTTAATTTCAAAGATTAATTCTTTGTATCCGCCAATGCCAGTTGCATTGCTATTAATAAGAAGAATTTTCCATCCTTGCTTTTCAGCAAAACGAGAATACATTTTAAAAAGGTCAGCTACGAAAAGAGCTGCTTCATCTCCGCCAGCGCCAGCTCTAATTTCTATAATTACTCCTTTATTCATTTTCCTTGTCTCGCCGTAGTTTTAACGGAGGCGGATTTTTTAGGAGCTTTCTTTACTCGTGTTTTTTTACTTTTAGTTTCCTTTTTTTTACTTAATCTTTTTCTAAATCTTTCTACTTGACCTGTTTCAATAATTTTTTCTTTGCCTGTGTAGAAAGGATGGCATTGAGAACAGATTTCTGTTTCTGTTTCTTCTTTAGTTGAGCCAATTTCAAAAACAGCTCCGCAAGAGCATTTAGCTTTAGTTTTTTTGTAATATTTAGGATGTATATCTTTTTTCATAATATTTATCATAGCAAAATAAAAAAAAATAGGCAAGAGAGACAATAATCTTGCTTTAATTTTTAAATATGATATACTTTTTTTATATAAAAAGATATAATATAAGGGTAAATTAAGAGTGTCATTAATTGGCATGTCTTTTAATGATTATGATTAAAAATAAAAAACCTTTGATTAAGAAAGATAAAAAACCTTCTAAGAAGGTTGATTTTTCAAAGAAAATGCCAAGCTTAGAAGAAATGCTTAAAGAAGGAGTTCATTTTGGTCATCGCACTTCAAAATGGAATTCAAAAATGGAGCAGTATATTTTTACTACCAGAAATAATGTTCATATAATTGATTTAGAAAAAACATACGATCAATTGAAAAAGGCCTTGAATTTTATACAGAATATAAAAAAGAAAAATGGAACAATTATTTTTGTAGGAACTAAAATAGCTGTTAAGGAAATTACAAAAAAAACAGCTGAAGAATGTAAGGTCTTCCATATTACAGAAAGATGGATAGGTGGCACCTTAACTAATTTTCCAGTTATCTCAAAAAGATTAGAGCATTTTAGAGACCTAGAAAAAAAGAGAAAAACAGGTGAGTTAAAAAAGTACGTTAAAAAAGAACAACATGATTTTGATGTTGAATTACAAAAATTAGAAAGGCAGTTCGGAGGTATAAAAGATATGGTTAAAATGCCAGACGCTTTATTAATCGTTGATACTCACAAAGAAAAGCTTGCTGTTAAGGAAGCAAGAATGAAAAACATCCCGATTATTGGATTGTGTGATACAAATGCTGATCCAACAATTATTGATTATCCAGTTCCAATGAATGATGATTCTATCTCATCTTTGAAATTAATTTTAGGAACAATAGCTAAAGTATTAAGTAAAAAGTAAAACTATGATTACATCTGAACAAATTAAAAAAATTCGCAAA
>CAZUOI010000024.1:0-7821 GCA_964621945.1 uncultured Candidatus Saccharibacteria bacterium | reverse complement strand
AAAAGAAAAAATTTGTTTTCTCCAGAAACTTATGCTAACAAAGTTCTGAATTTTTATAAAAAAGTAATAAAGGATAAAAAATGAAAATTTCTGTAGTTATTATTGCGAGAAACGAAGGGAAAAATATTAATAAAGCTATTCAATTAATCTATGAGCAAAATTATCCTAAAAAAGAAATAGAAATAATAGTAGTTTCAGATGGCTCCATAGATAATACCGTTAAAATGGCTTTGCAAAAATCTGTTAAAGTAATCGTTCTCAAAAAATCATTTGGCATTTCAGTTGCTAGAAATATTGGTGTTTTAGAAGCAATAGGAGAAATTATTTTTTTTATTGACGCCCATATTTTTATAAATAAGAATGCTTTTAAAGTTTTAAATAAATGTTTCAATCAATGTTCAAATATCTATGGTATTTGCGGAAAATATCATACTCCCTTTAAAGGATTGAATAGTATCAGGAATATTCGGTATAAAGCACTGTCTGGTAAAGACAAAACGTCTCGGGTGATAAATTTAGACAATTTTGCAACATTTTCTTCAGGCATAGGCGCTTTTCGTCGCAGTGTATTTAATAAGGTAGGCTTTTTTAAGGAAAACTTTCGTGGTTTTGCAGGAGAAGATATTTTTTTTGAATTGCAAATTTTAAATAAAGATATGTTGCTTTATTTTGAACCTCGTATAAATGGATTGCATTACGAAAACAATAATAATCTTAAAGTTTTTTATCATAGAATCTATAAAGAAGTGCGAGGTTTTTGTAAGGTGATAATAAGTAGTATTGATTGTGGCCTAAGGATGCCAAAAATAGATAAATATTATTTACATTTTCCTTTTTTATTAAGCATCTTTCTTATATTATCTTGGATAAGAATTGAATTTATTCTTATATTTTGCTTAATTATAATTCTTGAGGTAGTTTATATAAAAAACATATGGTTTTTAAAAGATTATCATTTTAAAGAAAAGATATTCACAGTTTTGTATTGTTTGTTAATAGCTTTTTTGAAAATTTTATTTATACCTTTTTTTATTTTTCAACCAATCAGATTATCTATTAACGGAAAAATTAAAATGATTATTATTGATAAAAAGAAAAAGAAAATAAGTAAAAATTATAAGTTTAAAGATAATCAATCTGCGCAGTCTTATATTCCAATAATTACTAAAAGAATCTACAATGTATTGAAATTATTTTCTAAATGGGAGATAATGAAAATTATTACTATAATTAGATCTCAAAACTAAATTAACATGAATATTTTTATTTGTCGTCATACTCAAGTTCATAATCCTAAAAAAATTGTTTATCGTCGTTTGCCAGGTTACCGTTTAAGTAAAAATGGCGAAAGACAGGCTAAAGAAATAGGGTTATTCTTAAAAAAGTATAAAATCAAAGAAATTTTTACTTCACCTATGGAAAGATGCGTTCAGATGTCAAAGATAATCAAGGAAATTATAAATGATCCAAAAATAAAAATATATTACAAAGATTATTTAAATGAATGGGATGAAGGTGAAAGAACAATAGATATCGCCAAAAGAATGAGGTTTATTTTAAGAGGCAAAAAAAATAATCGTATTTATGTTAGCCATAAAGATCCGATTAGAGTTTTTTTAAATAAAATCACTAATCAGCCATTGCGAGAGTTAGATCATTGGGATTGTCCACATGGCTCAATTTATAAAATTACAATAAGAAAAAGAATTTTGGCTAAATTAGTTTTTACTTCAAAAAAAGAATGTTAATGTAATTAGGAAAATACAAGTTTTTATATTTTTGTTTCTTAACAATAGACAATAAAAGGAGGTTGCTCATGGACGATAAATATAAATTATCTGGTGAGGATAAGGAATATAAAGAAGATTCAAATTCTTTTACTAAATATCATAATGTTGAAGTTGAGTTCAGGATAGAACTTGCTGGATATCAGTTAGCTAAAAAGGCTAGAATGCCAATTCCGCGGATTAAGAGAATTAATGAAATAGAAAGATCTATTGCTTTTGAAAAGATAACTTGGCTACGGTTAGATCAACTATCAAGTAATTATAGAAATGGCCAAAAGCAACATTTAGAATTTGTTCGGTTGTGTGGTCACTATATTGCTAGATTGCACCAGATTTTTAGCGGAGAACGAAAATTGGATTATAGTTTGCAAAGTGAACGTTTAATTCGACTTCAGAACGATCTCTGTGGTTTTCATGATATTAACCGTCAGACAACAAAGAAAGTTATTGCTCAAATATTGGACCAGTTGATAGGTTTTGAGAAACTGCAATCAAGGGCGACATTTATTCATGGTGATTTTATTCATCAAAATGTTTTTGGCATAGAAAATAATCTTAATATTATCATTTTTGATTGGGAAAATTCATGCTATTCCGATCCTGTTTACGACTTATCAACTTTCATATCTTTTTTTCTGATTATTGCTGTAAAATCTAATTTTTATACAATGGAAGATGTAAATCGAGTAGAACGTGTTTTATTGGATGCCTATAATCAGCAGATGTCGTTATCAAAATTTGATATGCAGAGATATTGCTTTTTTAAGTTTTTAGGGCATCATTGTATGTATTGGTATTATTTATTAATTCTTCAAAAATTAAGTCAGAAATTTCGTGATGGTCGAATTGAGCGTCTGTTTGGAGGGAGTTTAAGTGGTGTCGAAATTAAACAACTAGTCAACGATCTCAATGAAGAGAATTTTCGTTTTAAACAAACATCCTTTGTAAATATCTGTTTATTACTAGAAAGAAGCAAACAAAATATTTTGGATTTGCTTGAATTTCCTTCTATCCAAGTATTTTAAAAATTCTGATGAATCGTGATTTTTAAAAGGTCTTTTCCATAATGGATAAGACCTTTTCTTTTAATATTTAAAATTAAATAAGATACATCAATTTTTTTATAATGTCTCGCTTATTTTATCTATGTTATAATAAAGAATATGCAGGAGTTTTTAATAGGTGTAAATACATCAAAATTTAATAAAAAAATGGCAGAGTTTATAAAATCTACCCAGAAAGAACTGAATAATTTTTAAATATGTTTCAACAATCAAAACAATATCCTAGATTAAGCGTTAAAGCAATTTTTCGTTTTAACAACAAGGTTCTATATTATAAAACAACCAAAGATGTTAGAGATGTACCAGGCGGTCATGTAGAATTTGGTGAAAGCATTTTAGGTGCTTTAAAAAGAGAATTGAATGAAGAAATCGGTTTTAATCTTAATTTTGAGCCAGAGCTTATTTATAATTGGTCGTATATTAAGAAGGAAAAATCAATTCATCGTGTTTATTTTGTTTATTTAATCAACTTATCTGAACAATTAAAATTTAAATCAAAAGAATATCCTAATGAGATTGAATTTATCTGGTTGAATAAAGATAAAATAAAAAAACAGAATTTTCTGCCAGATTTCGAAAAATCTTTATTAATAGCAGCAGAATATAAAAAATAGAATATTAGGTATTTTATAAACTATCGCCATATTGACACGTACCCCGAAAAGTGGACACGCTCTGTGCCCATTTTTTAGTATTTCAAAAAGATTTAAAATGTTGTAGAATATAAAATATGTTGATTAATACAGATCCAAAAAAAATTGATAATTTACTTACTCGTGGTGTTTTTGAAGCTATCGATTTAGATCATTTAAGAAAAAAATTATCCTCTGGTAAAAAATTACGAATAAAATTAGGCATTGATCCAACTAGTTCTAATTTGCACGTTGGACGTTCAATTCCTATTTTAAAATTAAGAGATTTTCAAGAATTAGGCCATCAGGTTGTTTTTATTGTGGGTGATTTTACTGGGACGATTGGTGATACTAGCGACAAAAAATCAGAAAGGCCAGCTTTGTCAGATGATCAAGTTAAAATAAATATGAAAACTTATGTTGAACAAGTTGGCAAGATATTAGATATTGATAAAACAGAAGTAAGGTATAATTCAGAATGGTTAAGTAAACTTAACTATAAGGAAGTTTGTCGTCAGGCTGATCTTTTTTCTTTAGCAGAATTTATTGCTCGAAAAAATATCAAACAAAGATTGAAAGCAGAAAGTAGAATATCATTAAGAGAGTTAATGTATCCATTAATGCAAGGTTATGATTCAGTGGCAGTAAAGGCTGATGTTGAATTAGGTGGAACTGATCAACGATTTAATCTTTTAGCTGGGCGTGAAATACAGTCCTATTATAAACAAGACCCTCAAGACATAATGACTAATTTATTGATTGATGGATTAGATGGTAGAAAAATGAGTTCTAGCTGGGGGAATGTAATTAATTTTTTAGATACTCCTAAAGACATGTTTGGAAAAGTTATGAGTATGGCTGATCAGATGATTATTCTATATTTTGAGCATTGCACAAGAATTTCAATAGATAAGATAAAAGAATACAAAAGTCAGATAAAAGATATTGAAAAATATAATCCGCGGGACATCAAGATGGAATTGGCTTATGAAATAACAAAAATCTATTGGGGAGATAAAAAAGCAGAAAAAGGAAAACAAAATTTTATTTCAGTCATTCAGAATAAAGAAATTCCAGAAAATATTTCAGAGAAAAAAATTAGCACAATGAATATTGTGGATGCTTTGGTTAAGAGTAAATTTGCAAAAAGCAAAAGCGATGCTCGTCGCT
The DNA here is from genome assembly GCA_964621945.1 of uncultured Candidatus Saccharibacteria bacterium. Classification (GTDB taxonomy): domain Bacteria; phylum Patescibacteriota; class Minisyncoccia; order Portnoybacterales; family UBA2143; genus JAHJQT01. Next base: position 3,168 of record CAZUOI010000024.1, on the reverse strand, counting down.
TAATAAGGCAGGGTGGAATAAGTTTAAATAGTAAAAAAATTACATCAATTGATGAGATAGTTCAGAAGGGTAATATTATAAAGAAAGGCAAAAGATTTTTTGTTAAAGCTATTTAATTCTTAGATATATATTAAAATAAAGATAGATTTTTTGAAAAGTTTTCAAGAGGTAAAGATGTTAGTAAGATGAATACAGAAGGCACTGGCTTAGGGCTATATCTAAGCGTTAAAATGGTTGAAGCACATCAGGGTAAAATTTGGATTGAGTCAGAAGGTAAAAATAGAGGTAGTACGTTTTATTTTGAACTGCCTGTTAAGGGGAGGAATAAAGTTAATTAGATTATTATTCAATTAAAGTAAAGATGTTAAAATAAATTATATGATAAGGGAAGAATTTTTGAAAATTTACGCTAATATTCCAATTAATCTTAGGCAGGAGATTATTCTCAAATTAGACAACAAAGAACCAATTACTTGGAATGTTGCTTATTTAGAAATAAATCAAGATACTAAATTGGGAAAAGAAATTTTAAAAAAGATTGATTTAATATGGGGAAAAACAAAAAGAAATTTTAAAAAAGAGTCCCTTTATTTAAACAATAAAATTATTGCTGATGTGTATTATAAAAAGAATGACACTACAATAACTCCATATTTAAAACAATTTTTAAAACAATATAAACGGCTTATTGTTTTTTTTAATGTCCAGCCTCCAAGAATTCATATTTGTTTTGTTTATACAAGAAAAGAAATGGATAAACATTGGGGAAGAAAAAGCAAAATCACGGCGATGGTTGATAATAAAAATCCATATCTTATCTATATTTTTAGTCCATTAGTTTTTGAAAAACTTACAACATCTAAAAAACGTGAAATTTTACCAATTATTATTCACGAAACCGCGCATACATTTGTAACACAAATCAATAAACGATGTTTTGCTTGGGCAAATGAAGGAATTTGTCAGTATGTGGAAGGTAAGAATGTTCATAATAATATAGTAGCAAAAGAAAATTGGAAATGGTTTAAAGAAAATAAAATACTTATTGATCCTATAATATCCTGGCGTATTGTGATGAAACATGAAGGATATAAGATAGCATATTTATTAGTAAAATATATTATTAAATTGCATAGCAAACAGGCAATCATAGATATATTAAGTATTAGACGGACAAATCGCGATAAGCAAATTGAACAAAAGATCAGTAAAATTTTAGAAAGCGATATAGATATATTTTTAAAAACATTTGAAAAGAAATTGAAACTTGTTTAAATACGATTTTTGCATTGCGCATGATGAAACATATAGGCGATACTCTAAATATCAAAAAATATGCAGGAGTTTTTAATAGGTGTAAATACATCAAAATTTAATAAAAAAATGGCAGAGTTTATAAATGTCATTATTCTAAAAAAGATTTCGAAAAATCTTTATTAATAGCAGCAGAATATAAAAAATAGAGCATTAGATATTTTGTGAACTATCGCCATGTTGGCGATTTTTTGGTAAAATGAAAACAAAAATAAAAAAATAAATTAAAAAATATCCTCCTTCGTTATAACTTTATGTTAAAACTACGGCGGGACAAAGAAAAAATATGTCAAAAATATTTGTTACGCGAGAGATTCCAGAAATCGGAATCAATTTGTTAAAAGAAAAAGGTCATGATGTTTCTGTCGGGCCAGAAGGTAAAATATCAAAAGAAGAATTATTGGAAGGCGTTAAAGGAGCTGAGGCAATTCTTTCTGTTTTAACAGAAGAAATCAATGGAGAAGTTATGGAGGCAGCTGGAGAGCAATTAAAAATTATTGCTAACTATGCTGTTGGCTATAACAATATTGATGTTCCTGAAGCAAAAAAAAGAAATATTATAGCAACCAATACACCAGGCGTTTTAACTGATACGGTAGCTGATCATGCCGTAGCTATGCTTTTTGCGATAGCTAGAAGAATTGTTAAAGCAGATAAATATATGCGGGCCGGGAAATATAAAGTTTGGGGTCCTAAATTGCTTTTAGGCAAAGAAATAACCAATAAAACATTGGGGATTGTTGGTTTAGGCAGAATTGGTTCAACAGTTGCCTTAAAGATGAATAAGGGATTTAATATGAAAATCATTTATTATGATATGAAGCGCAACGAAGAAATGGAAAAAGAACATAATTTTGAGTATCGTGAACTAGACGATTTATTGAAAGAAGCTAATTTTGTTAGCTTGCACACCGCTTTAACAGAAGAAACTAAACATTTAATTAATAAAGAACGTTTGGCCTTGCTTAAACCCAGCGCTATATTAATTAATACTTCACGTGGTCCAATAATTGATGAAATGGCTTTAATTGATGCTTTGAAAGAAAAGAAAATTACGGGAGCCGCTTTAGATGTGTTTGAAAAAGAACCAGAGTTGATGCCGGGCTTAGCGGATTTGGATAATGTCATTTTAACGCCTCATATTGCTTCAGGCACCAAAGGAACTAGAGATAAAATGTCTGAGATGGCGGCTAGTAATATTATTGCTGTTTTAGATGGGAAGGAGCCATTAAATCCAGTAGAGTAAGAATGTATAAGGAATAGGCCATGCCTGTTCATCTTTTTGAATTTATTAGAACATGCGTTATTATATTTATTATGGCTTTTTCTTATTTAGAAAAAAAAGCTTTTAAGAATGGATTTAAGGTGATTGCTGGAGCTGATGAAGCGGGTCGAGGTAGTTTGGCTGGTCCAGTTGCGGCCGCTGTGGTAAAATCAAGAACAGTTCCCATTTTTAGAAACTGTCCTCAAATAAAAGACTCAAAACAACTTTCTGCTAAACAACGCGAACTGATTTTTGAAAGAATAATACAAGAGCCAAAAATTGATTGGAAAGTTAGTTTTATCTGGCCAAGTGTAATTGATAGAATTAATATTCTACAAGCAACAAAATTAGCTTGGAAACGTTGTTTAAAAAAATTTGATTCACAACCAGATTTTTTATTTATAGACGGCAATCAAGGAATTGAAGGATTAAAAATAGAACAGCAGACAGTTATTAAAGGAGATCAGAAGATTTTTCTTGTATCTCTTGCTTCTATTATTGCTAAAGTAAGTCGGGATAGATTAATGGAGCGTCTTAGTATTAAATATCCAGAATATAATTTTATCCAGCATAAAGGATATGGAACAAAA
>CAZUOI010000023.1:6183-8031 GCA_964621945.1 uncultured Candidatus Saccharibacteria bacterium | reverse complement strand
AACAGCTCCGAATAGAAAAGCAAACAAGATAATCACGCAACTAAATTTCTTTTTCATTCTCTTTCCCCCCCTGTGATATAAGATTTATAAATAACTAAAATAAAAATAACATAAAATGTTATTATTGTCAATGGAAAAGCCAGAACAATATTTTATTGAACTGGCTTTTAATTGAATATAAATATGACTAAACAACAATAGTTCTACATCGACGTATTCCTTTTTTCATTCTATCAGCACGGAGCAATAGCATAGCTGCTTGAAAAAAAGTTTTGTCTCCAAACAAAAGATGAAGAGCTGCGTGCCTATTTTCGTCCAGATCAAATATATTATCTTTGTCGTTTGTTCCTCCTTTGTTTTTGGGGATATTATGATGACGATTGTGTCTGCCTTTCCTCTGAAGAAACGTTTTGTTAGCCTTTGTCATAGACACCTCCCCCTTTTTTTATATTCAATTATTAATGTTTCTTCTATTATATCACTCCTCAACTTCTTCCTCAAGTCCTGTTTTTACTTTCTCAAATTCATTTTCAAGTTCTTTTAATCTCTTCTTGCTTGATTTAATTAAAGCGACACCTTCTTTGGCTTTATCTAAGCCTGCTTCAACATCTACTTCATCTTGCTCATCAAACCAATTAATAATCTCTTCTATTTTTTTTAACGAATCCTTAAGTTTATTTTTTTCCATAATTTTTAAAATTATTTATTACTAATAATCTCTTCGACTTGAGACCTTATTTTACCATCAGAAACTCTAATATTAATCTTTTCATTTTTATTAACATCTTTAATGCTTTTTACTATCTTCTTGCCAACTGAAACAATACTATAGCCAAGCTTTAATTGATTTTCAGGATTAGCATTTTTTAATCTTTCTTCAGCTCTCTCTAAATATTTTTCAGCTTCTTTAATTTTATCTTTAATGCTTGTCAGAATATATTCAATTGATTTATTTAAATTTTTTCGTGTTTCTTTTAAAATAAAACCTAATTCTGTTAATTTATTCATAAGTTGATTCTTAGCATCTTCAAATCTTTTGAAAATAAATTCTGATCTTTCTTTTAATTTTTCTATTAATATCTCTATTTTACGTTTTTCATTAGAAAGCGCTTCTTGATATTTATAAATAATATCTTTTTCAAAAATCCTAATACTGCTTATTGCTTCATCCCATGATTTATTTAAAGCAACAGTAATCGCTGTCGGTGTAGAAACCATTAAATCAGCTATTAATGACGCTAAAGGAACATCTTTATCGTGGCCAATGCCACACATAACTGGTTTCTCAAAATTAGCTATCTCTCTAACTAAAGCTTCATTATTGAACGCCTGTAAACTTTCTAAACTTCCACCTCCTCTAATAATAACTAAAACATCAATATCTTTATTTTTAAAATAACTTATGGCTGAAAGTAAATCTCGGATAGCTGTTTGACCTTCAACTCTTGAATCAAAAAAATTAATCTTATAACTATATTTACCTAAATTAGTTAAAAAGTCATGGATAACAGCACCTGTTTCTGATGTTATTAAACCAATTTTTTGAACAAATTCTGGAATTGGCTTTTTACGTTCTAAATCAAATAATCCCTCATCTTCTAATTTTTTCTTTAATTTTTCGTAAGCTTTTTTTAAAGCACCTTCACCTACTAATTCTGCTGTAGAAGTCTTAAAGCTTAATTGTCCCTGGGGTTTATAAATATCAGGGAGCCCTTGAGCAATTATTTCAAGGCCTTCTTCAAATTCAATGCCAGACATCCTATAATCACTATCCCACATAAAACAATTCAATAAACTTCCATCGTTTTTATCTTTTAATGAGAAAAATAAATAATTTCCACGGATATT
>CAZUOI010000023.1:0-6083 GCA_964621945.1 uncultured Candidatus Saccharibacteria bacterium | reverse complement strand
TCCTTTAACTAAATCTAGAATATCTTGACCATACTTTTCAAATTTTCTTTCTTTAATCCCTTTTATCTCAAGCAACTCTCCTTTATTTATAGGCACTACTTCAGTAATATCTTCAAGTGTTTTATTTTGAAAAATACGGTAAAGAGGCAGACCTTCTTTTCTAGCCATATCATTTCGCCAATCTTTTAATCTTTGCAAAAGCTCATTATTCATAATATTCTAAGTAAATAATTAATTCCATTTAAAAATATATTTGTAACAAAAATCTCCATTAGATGTATCTTTTGTTCTTTCTGATCTTACTTCTTTATTCCCTAAGGCGACTCTGACAATTTCAGAAAATAATCCTTGAAGATAAATGTAAGCGAACTTATGCACTTTAAAATCTTTCAATTTTATCACAAGCATTTTCTTTTCATCATCATGTTCAATTATTTCAATCTCGCCAAAGGAATAATGTTTATTCCATGTATTAGAAGCTTTTGCCATTGTTTCCTTAAAAGACGAAAAATATTTTATATAAAATTTAAAAATTTTTTTAAATGATAACGCTTCTCTGCCTATTTTAAGAATATCTTCTTTTTCTAAATTAAAAACCTTTACACAAGCAACTAAAAATATATTAGGCAAACTTACAGATATCCATTCCATATTATTTATTTGATCAATCTCCGGAAGATCATAACCCGCTTTCATTAACTCTTCTTTTACTTTTTTAAATCCTTCTTCTCCTTTATTCCTTCTAATATAGCTAACTAAGTATTTAATATCCTCTCCTCTTTCTTCTCCAGAAAGATTTTTTAAATCATTAATTTCTTTTTGCAAATCTATTTTTTGAAAATCCATATTTTTATTTTTATTTTATATAAATTAATTATAGCAAAAAACCGCCTTCTTGACACGTACCCTCTTTAGCGGACACGCTCTGTTGTCCATTTTTTGGGGTACGTGTCATCTTGGCGATTTTTTAAATTTCGAATCTTTATTGTTAATAATATCTTATTTTTTCTTAAACATAATTATACTTCCGATTACACCGACTAAGAAAACAACAGGACAGACAAAGAGAGCTATTGTAAAGAAGAATGCTTCATCTCCCCCTTTCCAAAAATCCTGCCCAAAAACATAAATCATTAAACCATAAATAAGATTATGTAAAAGAACACTTATTAAAACAGCCATCGGTGCAATTCCAGTAAAAATTAAAAATAATTTTAATTTACCTTTAATTTTTAATTTAATTGTGTAATAAAATAATAATCCTCCTAATAAAAAGAATACACCGCCAAGTATTGCTATATAAATAAAAAGAGCTCTTTTTATTCCACTCGCAAAAGGAATTGCAAAATAACTTACTATTACAATAAACAAGAAAACCAACAACCAAAAAATTGTTTTTATTTTTTTATTCATAACTCTTTCTTTATTTAGATATTAAGATTTCTTTTTTGTAAAAACAAAAGAAATTAATCCTATTACATTAAGGAAAGCAAAGGTCAAGGTAAGATAGCGAGATTCACTAGCGAACTCAACTACTAAAAGACCAATAGTTCCTATGGCAATAAGGATAAATGGAATTATTTTCATATATTATATTATACCATTTCAAATTATCTAAAACAAATAAAAAAAAGCGGACCAGTTAATCTTGGCCCGCTTAAGGGAAGTTGAGCTGTTTATTCAAGCTCAACAATTCTTTTGGCACACTCTCTGGCTACTTCTCCGTTAGGTTCTTCTTGACCAGGCATTGTTGCCCAATTGTGTTTTTCAACGTATTCATCTCGAATCCAGGAATCTATTTTTTTTAATTCCTCAAGGCAAGCTGTTCTGTTTGGGTCTTGTTGAAATTGTGCAACGCAGATTGGCACCGAAAGTTCCATAACAGCCTCCATTACCATCTGTTCAGCTTTCTTCTGAGCCGTACTGTCTAGAACCCATCTACCGAAACCGAAACCAATAGTAAGTATAACAATTACACCAATCACCGCACCCCGGATAAGCCATTTTGCTATTTCCTTTTTCTCCATCTTGCACCTCCTTAAGGTTAAAATAGATAGCATTTAATCGTAAACAATTTCCAAAGAACAACCTCCTTTCTTAGTATTTTATTCTGCCTACATATTAAACATTTTTTGAGCAGCAATTGTTTGCATTTTTTTCATTGCTCCATTAATACAATCCTTAACTGTTTCTTCTTGATCCTCTTTACTTAATTCTTTATTTAAACTAATTTCTTTTACTTGCATTTTCCCATTAATAATAACCTTAACCCCATTGTTCTCAAATTCAGCTTCTTCTTGCTCGAGTTGTCCCTGTATTTTTTTAAGATCATTTAATTGTTTTAATTTATCAAACATATATTTTTTTACTAATTAATCATTTTGTTTAAAATATTTAAAACATTCAATTCTTTTGCCCATTTTTTTAAATATTTAAAATCAATTTTCTTATCTGAAATCTTTAATATAGATTCTACATCTTCTATTTGTCGACTCATTGAAGATTCCTTATACCATTTAAGTTTAATTAAAATTAAATCTTCAGGTGAACTAAAAAAAACATTCTCTCCTAATATTTTTTTATTTTTCTTTCTTTTTATCCTAGACAAATCAAAAGAATCATCAGACAAAACCCAAAAATCCACTTTAATACCTGTGTTTCCATCAATAAAATTAAATTCACCTTTATTATCAATCGCCTCTTGAACAGCTTTTTTATCAAAATAACCAATAGTGCTTAAAGATAATAATGCTTTTTCTAATTTATCAACCTTATTATGATCAAACTCAATAACAATATCAATATCAGCTGTAAATCTTGGACGACCCCAAACTAAAACAGCCATACCGCCAGTAATAATATATGGAATTTTTAATTCTTTAAGAATTTTGGCGATATTGACTAAAAGATTTTTTGGATCTTCTTGAGGCATAATTTATTTTATTTCCTACTATATCTTTACCTAATTTCCATAATTGAGACCCAATTTCAATCTTTCTGTCAGCTGACATATTTTTAAAAATTCTATCTTGTATCTCCTGTGCTGTTTTTTTTGTTTGACAATGCTTAATTCTCATATTTTTATTATATCACAAATTTATTATGCTTTAAATCTATTACTTCTTAAGTTTTTTCTAATTTCTAAATAATTAGGTATAACTTTAGCAACTAAATTCCAGAATTTTATTGAATGATTAAATTCTTTTAAATGACATAATTCATGAACAACGATATAATCAGTAGCTTCTTTAGGTAAAAATAGTATTTTATAATTAAAATTCAGATTTTTCTTTTTAGAACAACTTCCCCATCTTGTTTTTTGATTTCTAATACTAATCTTATTAAAATCAAATTTATATATTTTATTATATAAATCAATTCTTGCGGATATAAAGTTTAAAGCTTCTTCTTTATGTTTTAAAAAATTATTCTTATTATTTATAAATAAAGAATTATTCTTAAATTTTTTTAAATATTCTAATTTAGATAATATCCAATCTGCTTTCTGTTTAATAAACTGTTCTGTTAATTTTTCACTTAATCTAAAAGGTTTAGTCACTACAAAATCTCCAGCGCAATAAATAGTTAATCTCATTCTTTTTGCTCTTTTACTTTCCCTTAAAACATAATTAACTTTCTTATTATTAAGCTCAATCTGTTTTTTCATATCTTTATTTTTTAAGTCGTTTATAAAAACTAAATGCTAATACAAAAGCAACTATCGCCGTAATAGCATAAACAACAACTATTATTGTATCATCCTTGTTAATAAAACGCTTAACGCTTGCAATTGTCCAAACTATTCCTGATATTAACCAAAAAATTGTAAAAACCTTCGCTTTTACTTTATTCATATTTTTTATTATACCAAAAACCATACTTAAGGTAAAATTTCACAAACTAATCCATCATTATCACTATCTAATTTATGAATATCATTATCTCCACAAAATTCATAAATCTCTTGAGCTTCTTTCTGTGTTTCAAAATCAGAACAATCATATGCATTTAGGGAACAAATAACCCCATCCACTTGACATGAAGACCACAATCCTAAATTGCTTTCTTTAGCCTGTTTTTCAAAACTATCAAACTCTTCTGCATATTTAATATCAGGAGGATATTTAGCTGATAAAGCATATCCCTCTTTTACTAAATATTCATTAACAAAAATATCATCTATCCAGACATATCTTAATAATCTTCTATATCTATCTCTTTCTGAAACATCTTTTTTTAATTTAACTTCTTTTCCTTCAACTAATTCCCTATTTATATCAAATGCTTCTTGAGCAAAACAATCATTATTATATTCATTTGTTTCAGGTGTATCAATCCCAATATATCTAACTACTTCCCCGTTTTCTAAAACAATTGTATCTCCATCAATAACTTTAGTTACTTTAAAAACTGGTTCTTCTCCTTTAAAACAAATGATAAGAGTTAAACCAATAACAATTATTAAAACAAAAACTATTAATATTTTAACATTCCTTGAAAAGTTCATTATACCTCCTCAAAATCTTTTATTTCCTCTTAAACATTTTTACTGAAAATTTTGCTGTTAAAATCTTATCTGTATTAAATAATTTAATCGCTATAACCATCAAAGCTATAGCAAAAACAACCATATAGGTCATTCCCATAAAAACAATAAAATAATTATCAAAAATAAGGGCTTTTGAAGCAATAATCGGATGAGAAAATGGTATAGCGTATAAAAATACTTTCATTGCAAAAGAAAGAGATTCAACATCTTTAAACATTAGTATAAATAAAGGAATCATTACTAATAAGACAATAGGCATATTCATAATTTGAACACTTTTAGTATCTTGAGCAAATATTCCTAAAATCATACACAATGTTAAAGCGATTAAAATTGCTAAGAATAAAGAGATTCCTAATAAAATATATGAAGAAGGAGACATATTTAATCCTAAAGATTCAAGTAGATCACTTCCACCAGGAACTTTAGGCACTACCGATGACATATAATATCTAAAGCCCAATAAAAACACACCGGCCATCATTAGAGCAACTGTAGCTGCTCCAGCCATTTTACCAATAACAATTGATATTCTTTTTACGGGTAAGGTCAACAAGGTTTCTAATGTCTTATTCTCTTTTTCTAAGGCCATTGAAGTCATTATTGTTCCACCAGCATAAAGGATCATCATCATTAAGAGAATTGGTATTATTAAGAATTGAGAAACAACTAAAGCTTCAACCATACCTGGACTTCCAGAAGATATTTTACCCTTAATAACTACAAATTCTTCCATTTGCAAAGGATTTATTACATTCATTGGATTCTTTCCAGGAAAAGCTTCTTGAATAAAACCTAATGATATTTCTCTATTTAAAATACTAATTGTCCTATTAATAGTCCCTCCTGAAATTGCTTCTTTTAAAGAAAATCCATCAATTATTGAATAAATTTTTAAATTTGTTCCTTGCATTTCTTTAATTTCCTTTTCAAAATTTTCTGGGATTATTAAAAGAACTTTCATTTCTTTTTCTTTTGCCTTAGTTATTGCTTCTTGAACATCTGTTTCTTCAATTAATTCTATTTTTAATTTATTCTGTTCTGTTAGTTTATTTAAAATATTTTCTGAATACTCAGATTTATTTAAATCTAAAATTGCTAAATTTACTGGTTTGGGTTCTTTTGCTTCTTCTTGTATTCCACCAATAAAACTACCCATAACAATGAACATAACAACCATAAAAACTAAACCAATTAATAATTGTTTAGTAAGCAATTCCCTTATTTCTTTCTTAAATATATTTAAAAAGTTTTTCATTTTATAGTATTAATAAATACTTCTTCAATATTATTTGCCTTATATTTCTCTTTTAATCCTTGAGGTGTTCCAGTTTCTACAATTTCACCTTTATTTATCAAAGCAATTCTATCGCATAAGAAATCAACCTCTAACATATTGTGTGAGGATAATAGAACAGTAGTTCCTTGTTTTACAAAATCTTTAATAATTCCACGAACTTCTTGAGAAATTATTACATCAAGACCTGAAGTTGGTTCATCTAAAATTACTAATTCAGGATTTATCATTAAAGCT
>CAZUOI010000022.1:0-8123 GCA_964621945.1 uncultured Candidatus Saccharibacteria bacterium | reverse complement strand
AATGTAAATCCTATTGAGGCGAATGCCTTTTTTATCTATGGTTATCCATAGATTTTTGTTTTATGATTACAAAAGAACAAAAAAAAGAAATTACAACTAGTTTAATTGATAAATTGTCCAGACAGAAAGCAGTTGTTTTTTTTGATTATACAGGATTAAAAGTTAATGATTTTCAAGAATTACGTAGTAAATTAAGAGAACAAGAAATAGAATGTCAGGCATATAAAAAGACATTGGTTGATTTATCTCTAGAAAAAGCAAATTTAAAAGGATTAAAAGTAAAAAATTTACCAGGGCAAATAGCTTTAGTCTTTGGGTATAACGATGAAGTTCTACCCGCTAAAATTCTATACGACTTCTCAAAAGAGAATGAAGAGGTAAAGATATTGTCAGGTTTTGTCCAAGGAGAGTATTTAGAGCAAACAGCTATAGAGAGCTTGGCTAAATTACCTTCAAGACAAGAATTATTAAGCAAGGCGATTAGTAGTATGATGTCTCCTATCTCAAATCTAACTAATGTTTTCAATGGAAATTTATTAAAATTAATTAATTTATTAAAAAATTTAAAATTAGAAGCATAAAGCTTAAAGTATTGATGTTTTGAGTTTTATGCTTTAAAATAAAACTATGACAGAAGAAAAAAAAGATAAAAAAGAAGATAAGAAAGAAGAAGTTAAGATTCCTTCTAAATTTAAAGATATAGTCGAGCAAATTGAAAAAATGACTGTTTTAGATTTAGCCGAATTAGTTAAGCTTTTAGAAGAAAAATTTGGTGTTAGTTCTATGCCTGTAGCCGTAGCACCAGTTGCTGGGGGACCTGCAGAAGCTGGCGCAGCCGAAGAAAAAAGCGTTTTTAATATTGAACTTAAAAATGCTGGAGAACAGAAAATAGCTGTTATAAAAGTTGTTAAAGAAATTACAGGGTTAGGGCTTAAAGACGCTAAAGATTTAGTTGATGCAGCACCTAAGCAAATCAAAGAAAATGTTAAAAAAGAAGAAGCTGAAGAAATGAAGAAAAAATTAGAAGAAGCTGGGGCGATTGTTGAACTAAAATAAATGTCAAAAGAAATTTTAGAACAACTTTTTGATTCACTAGTTAAGGTTAGGTTACTTAAACTTTTTTTGCGTAATCCTAATAACGCTTTTGAATTATCAGAAATAGCAAAGAGAATTAAAAGCGATTTGTCTATCTGTAGACGTCAGATAAATAAATTAGAAAGCATTAACTTTATTAACAGTAGGATAAAGAAAAAAAAGAAAAATTATTCTGTTAATCAAGATTTTGATTTTTATAACGAATTAAGAACGTTAGTTTTGAAATCAAGTCCTGCTTCAAAAAAGAAAATACTAAGGAGATTAAAAGATTTAGGAAAAATAAATTTAGCTATTCTTTCTGGCATTTTTATTGATGCTGATAATGCCAGAGTTGATCTTCTGGTGGTTGGCGATAGCATTAAACAAAAAAAACTTTCTAATTTTCTTAAAGATCTGGAAGCAGAAATAGGGAAGGAAGTTGATTATGTTGTTTTATCTACTAAAGATTTCAAGTACAGACACGATATGTTTGATAGATTTATTCGAGATGTTCTAGAAAAACCACATGAAAAATTGATTAATAAATTAAAAATTTAATGGTTATTACTCCTCATCTGTTAGCTGGCGCAGCTATCGGCACTCATTCTCCTAATGTTTGGGTGGCTTTTTGTTTGGGGCTGATTAGTCATTATTTACTTGATGCTTTACCTCATTGGGAATATTTGGACGATATAAAGATAAGCAAGTTTAGTCAGTTAGTAAAAATATTTATTGATTTTATTATCGGAGCTATTATTGTCTTAATTATTTCTTGGCCCTTAAAAATCATAATTATATCTGGAATAATTGGAGCTCTTTTACCTGATTTTATAGAGTTTTTTTATAAAAACTTTAAAATTAGGCTTTTTCGTCCATTATCATTGTTTCATTATAAGATTCATTACTATAAAAGAGTTTCTTTCTTAAAAGGATCAATACCTCAAGTTATTATTGTGGCAATATCAATATTTTTGTTGTTTTGGGGATAATTTGTGGACAAAAAATATAACTATTTTGTTAAAATGGCTTTAATAAGCCCTTTTTTATTTTTAAATTTAATGGTTATTAGTGTTTGACAGGGAATACTTGGTGGAATATAATAGAACATAAGTAGAGAGTTGTGGATAAATGTGGGGATAAACATACAAAACTGTGGATAAACTATTATGCTTATAGGAGAATACAAACATATAATTGATACTAAAAAAAGATTGGCCATTCCAGTTAAATTTAGGCGTTCTTTTGTTCAAGGGGCTGTGATTACTCGCGGTATTGATAATTGTTTAGTCATTTATTCTTCTAAGGAATGGGAAAGCATGGCTAATAAATTAGGCAAATTACCAGCTAGTCAGACCGAAGCGCGAAGTTTTGCTAGAATAATGTTAGCTGGAGCAATGGCTGTAAAATTTGATAGATTAGGAAGAATCCTTATCCCAGATTATTTAAAGGAATATGCTTCTTTGAAAAAGAAAGCAGTAGTTATTGGTCTATATAATCGTTTAGAAGTTTGGTCTGAAGAGAAATGGGAAAGTTATAAGCAACGAGCTGAAAAAGAAGTTGGTGATTTAGCTTCTAAGCTAGGTGAATTAGGGTTGTAATATGCATAAACCAGTTCTTATAAAAGAAGTTCTAGAATATCTTAATCCTCAAATGGGAGAAAATTTCATTGATTGCACAGTTGGTTTTGGAGGACATACTTTAGATATATTGGAAAAAACTAAGCCAAATGGAAAAGTTCTAGGAATTGAACAAGACGAAGAAATAATTACTTTGATTAAAGAACGTATTGAAAATAAAAGATTTATTTTGGCAAAAGGAAATTTCGCTGATTTGGAAGAAATAGTTAGAGATAATAAATTTAATAATATTAACGGAATTCTGCTTGATCTAGGATTATCCTCTTGGCACTTTGATAAAAGTAATCGTGGTTTTTCATTCAAAGGAGAAGATTTATTAGATATGCGACTTAATTCAGAATCAGAATTAACTGCAGAGAAAATAATAAATGAATGGCCTGAACAAGAATTATTCAGAATTTTTAAAGAATATGGACAGGAAAGATTCCCCGGCCGAATTGCTAGAGTAATCTGTGAGCAAAGAAGTAATCATCAGATTAGAACAACTAAAGAATTAGTAGACATTATTGAACAAGCCATACCAAAAAAACATAGATATGGAAAAATCCATTTTGCGACAAAAATATTCCAGGCAATCCGCATAGCCGTTAATGATGAATTAAATAATTTAGAAAAAGTTTTGCCTCAAGCCGTATCTCTTTTAGAACCCCAAGGAAGATTAGTAGTTATTTCTTTTCATTCTTTAGAAGACAAAATTGTTAAGCATTTTTTCAGAGATGAATTCAAAAAAGGAAATTTAGAAATTTTAACAAAAAAACCGATTGTTCCTAATGAGGATGAAACAATTTTAAATCCAAGAAGCCGTAGCGCTAAATTAAGAGTAATTAAAAAAATATGAGTCCTTATACTAAATCTAAAAAATTTAATAAGTCAGGTCATCATCGCGGTTTAATTTTATTGAACGCCTCATTTGTTTTAATAATTTTTTGTTTAGTTTTTTTAAATTTAGTTCAAGCTAATAATTTAGTCAGTTCTAGTTATCAAATCAGAAATAGCACAAGACATTTTGATGAGCTTAAAGAAAAAAATGAGAGTTTGGAAATGGAAATTGCGCAACTAAAATCACCAATTAATCTAGATGAAATTGTTCAATCATTTGGAATGATTGAAACGGATAATATAGTTTATTTAGATGGAGAAAAAGCAGTTGCTATTAACCGGTAAAGTATTATGAAAAAATGGCGTATCCTTTTTCTGATAATTATTGTTTTTGTAATAGGAAGCGGGGTTTTAGCCCGCTTGTTTTCTCTCCAGATTTTGCAGTACGATAATTATATTAAGATAGCTGAAGGACAGCATGGATTTTATAAAACGCTTTATCCTCATCGGGGAGAGATTTTTATGCAAGATTTGTCAGTCAGTAGGCGTAGTAACGAAGATGCTTATTGCCCATTGGCGATAAATAAAGATTTTGAAGAAATTTATATAGTTCCCAAAAAAATTCAAAAGTTATCTATTGAAGATAGAGAAAAATTAGCGAATGAATTATCTTTATTGCTTAATTTAGATAAAGAGCTTATCTTGCAAAGGATGAATAAAGAAGATGATCCTTATGAACCATTGACTAAAAAATCTGATTTTGAAACGGTTAATAAAATTAAAGATTTAAATATTGATGGATTAGAAACCTCTTTAAAGGAATGGCGTTATTATCCGAATAATGAGCTAGCTAGTCATCTCATAGGTTTTGTTGGCATAATTGAACAAGGTAATATTGGTCAATATGGATTAGAAGGTTATTATGAAAATGAACTAAAAGGTAAGAAAGGTCTTTTAGAGGGAGAGAAAGATACATCTGGTTATCGAATTCCTTTTTTAAGTCATAACTCTGAACCAGCCGAAAATGGTTCAAAACTCATTTTAACTATTGATCAGAATATTCAATTCAAAGTTGAAAAGGAATTATCCCAAGCGATTGAAAAATATGATGCAGAAAGCGGAAATATTATTATAATGCAGCCAAAAACAGGAGCTATTCTGGCAATAGCTAATCTGCCTTCATTTAATCCTAATGAATATAGTAAAGTAGAAGATATTAGGTCCTTTTTAAATCCCTCAATTCAAGAACTTTATGAGCCTGGTTCTGTTTTTAAACCAATTACTATGGCTATGGGACTTGATACTGGAAAAGTTAATCCTAAGACTGTTTATGAAGATAAGGGAAGAATTAATGTGGGAGGTAGTATTATTGGTAATGTTGATGGTAAAACATATGGCACTCAGACAATGACTCAAGTTCTTGAAAAGTCGTTGAATACAGGAGCATATTTTGTTCAAGAACAAGTTGGCAGAGAATCTTTTCAGGATTACATTCAAAGATTTAATCTTAATAAATTAACAGGGATAGATTTAACAGGAGAAGTTAATGGAAATATTTCAAACGCTTTTACAAGATATGATATTGATTTAGCGACTATTTCTTTTGGACAGGGAATTGCTATCACACCGATAGAATTAATTGCGGCTATTGGCACAATTGCCAATGAAGGAAAAATAATGCGCCCTTTTGTTGTTGATAAAATAATCCATCCTGATGGGGCTGAAGAAAATACAGAACCAGAAATACGAGGAGATGTTATATCTCTCGAATCAGCTAAAGAGTTAGTTAAAATGATGGTTAATGTTACTGAAAATGGATCTGGTAGATTAGCTAGGATAGATAATTATAATATTGCCACTAAAACAGGAACTGCTCAAATCCCTGATTTTGAAAAAGGGGGATATATCGAAGACGTTGTTCATAGTTTCGTAGGTTTTGCTCCTGCTTTCAATCCTGAATTTGTTATGTTAATAAAATTAGACAAACCACATGGACTTAGGTTTGCAGCAAGTAGTTGTGGTCCTATTTTTAAAGAAATAAGCAAGTATTTATTTAATTATTTAGAAATACCACCACAATAAAACAATGCGTAATATCTTACAATACATTCTTAAAATATTAGCGATCATAACAATCTGGCGATATAGGCCTCTTATCATTGGAGTGACTGGAAGTGTTGGAAAAACAGGCGCTAAAGAGGCAATTTATAGCGTATTGAATGAGAGATTTAATACAAGACGCAATATTAAAAATTATAATAATGAAATAGGAGCGCCTTTGACTGTTTTGGGCTCTGACGTATCTCCCGAAACAACATTTGGCGGATTATTAGGTTGGCTTAAAATCTTTTCGAAATCATTGATTAATATTATTTATCAAAGAAATTATCCAGAAATTTTAGTTTTAGAACTAGGAGTTTCAAAGCCCGATGATATGAAATATTTAATGAGTTTCCTTCCTGTTAAAATAGGAGTTTTCACGGCCATTGGTGAATTTCCTAGTCATCTAGAATTTTTTTCAGGAATAAATAAATTGGTTGAGGAAAAATCCCTATTAATCAAATCCTTGCCTGATGATGGATTAGCGGTTCTAAATTATGATGATTCGTTGGTTAAACAAGTAGGTAGTGATTTATCTGAAAAAATTAAGACCACTTATTATGGTTTTGGGGAAGGAGCTGATTTAAGAATTGAAAATTATGAATTAAGAGTTGATGATATTGAAAAAGGAGATTTTGGAATCAACTTTAAACTTGATTACCAAGGAAGTTTTGTGCCAGTCCGTTTAATTAGAGTTTTAGGCAAGCATCAAGTTTTTTCTGCAGCAGCGGCTGCTAGTGTCGGATTATTTTTTAATCTTAATTTGGTTGATATTTCGGAAGCCTTAAAAGATTATTATTCCTTACCTGGCAGAACAAATCTAATTAAAGGAATCAAACAGACATGGATTATCGATGATACTTATAATGCCTCTCCCTTATCTACTGAATCAAGTTTAGAAATATTAAATGAACTTGGTTTAAAATCTTTGAATCAAGCTAGAAAGATAGCTGTTTTAGGCGATATGATGGAGTTAGGAGTTAAAACTGAATCAGGACATCGGACAGTTGGGAAAAAAGCAGCAGAAATAGCAGATTTGATTTTTACCGTTGGAAGTAGAGCTCGTTTTATTGCTGACGAAGCAAAACAAAATGGTTTTAGTAAAGATAAAATTTTTGAATTTTCAAAAGCCGAAGATGCCGGATTGCCGCTTCAGCAGGAAATGCAGAAAGCCGACATTATTTTAATTAAGGGTTCAAGGTCTATGCGTATGGAAAAAATCATTAAAGAGATTATGAGTGAACCTGAAAAAGCTGATAAATTGCTGATTTAATAAATGGACAAATAAAAATATTTGTGGCAAACTATACGTATTGGCCCTATCGTCTAGTGGTTAGGACGTTAGCTTCTCAAGCTAGTAACCGGGGTTCGATTCCCCGTAGGGCTACGTGAAAGGGGGTGACATAATAAGATGGAAGAAAAATTAATAGGGAAAATAACTCATTACTTCACTAATATAGGTGTGGCTGTACTTGAAATTACAAAAGGAAAATTAAAAGCTGGAGATAAAGTTCACATTAAAGGAGCGACAAGCGATTTTGAACAAAATATTGATTCTATGCAAATAGAACACGAAAACGTAGAAATTGCTAAAAAAGGAGATGCTATTGGAGTAAAAGTTGATCAACAAGTGCGTGAGGGAGATGAAGTATATTTAATTAGTGAATAATTTTAAACAATGAATACAAACAAGGATAGAACCAAGAGCTTGGCTCTTTTGTCTGGCGGGCTTGATTCTATTTTAGCTATAAAGATTTTACAAAAACAGGGCATAGATGTAACTGGCATAAGTTTTGTCAGTTATTTTTTTAATAGTGATTCAGCTGAAAAAGCAGCAAAAAAGTTAAAAATAAAGATAAAAATAATTGATTTTTCAGATGAACATTTAAAGATGGTTAAAAGTCCGCTTTATGGACATGGTAAAACAATGAATCCTTGCATTGACTGTCATTTAATGATGATAAAGAAGGCAGGAGATTTTCTTAAAAAAGGTGATTTTAATTTTATTGCTACAGGCGAAGTTTTAGGACAAAGACCTATGTCGCAGAATAAACAAACAATGGATTTAATTGAAAGAGAATCGGGGATTAAAGGATATTTATTACGTCCTTTATCAGCAAAATTACTTGAGCCAACTATTCCTGAAAAAGAGGGATTAATAAAAAGAGATAAACTTTTAGATATATTTGGCAGAAGCAGAAAAAAACAAATATTTTTGGCTAATAAGTGGAAAATTAAAGAATATCCATCTCCAGCTGGTGGATGTATTCTAACTGATTCTAATTTTAGCGAACATCTTAAAGAAGTTTTTGATAAATGGTCTGATTTTAATGGCAATGATATCCAGCTTTTAAAATTAGGTAGACATTTTTGGGTGGAGAATAATAAGATTGTTGTTGGTAGGAATAAGGAAGAAAATAATAAAATAAATGAATTAAAACAAAAAGGGGATATTATAATTGAGCCAAAAGAATTTCCAGGCCCAACGGTTTT
>CAZUOI010000021.1:0-8320 GCA_964621945.1 uncultured Candidatus Saccharibacteria bacterium | reverse complement strand
TTTTCTTCATATTTCTTGATTTTTAAGGTGTCACCTATGTATCTCATCATGGACACACCTCCATATTTATATTGTTAATGATGTGTTAATTGTAATGACATAATCTTTATTAGTCAATTAATCTTTAGTCAATACCAATCCCCAGATTTGTTTGGGGTTGAGGATATTTAATGTTCTGGCGGCTTCTCCTAATGTAGCACTAGTTGTAGAGATATCGTCTACAAGGATGAGGGTTTTGTTTTTGAAGTCAGGCAGTTTTTGATCAGGGGCTGTGCCTTTAAGAAATCTGAAAAGGCCATGCCTGTCCATCTTTCTAATGCACGGCTTATTCCTTTTATTTAGCTCAAATACATTATGAATATTTTGTCTTCTTTGAAATGCTTTTTTAATCTTGGCTTGAGGTAAAGTATGTTTAGTTCTAATTAAAAGATTATTTATTACAGGTATATTTAATTTTTTATTTACTTCTTGAGCTAAAAGTTCTGCTTGGTTGAATCCTCTCCAACGAAGGCGTTTTTGATGCAGGGGAATGGGCATAAGAATAAATTTTTTAAGATCTTTCTCTTTAATATCTTCAAGTAATTTATTAATTATTAACTGTCCGAGCGGTTTTGCTAAATCTTTAATAAAATTATACTTATATCTATAGACTGCCTGCTTAAGCAATTCATCTTCTTTACATCCAGCAACAATTGTTTTTTTTAAAATATTGTTTTTATCAAAATAATATTTCTTATTAATCAATATTTTTTTAAAACAAGAAGAACAAATAAATTCACCCTCTTGTCTGCAATTAAGGCAATGAATAGGAAATAATAAATCAATAATAGTTTTCCACATAATACAATTCTCTTACTTCCTAATTTATGATATAATCTAAAACAAGCAAAGGCAAGGTAAAAATAATTACTAAAGTGTTTTTATTTAAAAAAAAATTAAAAAGTTATTTAGGAATTGATATTAGCGCTTCAGCAATAAAATTAGTTGAATTGGAAAAAAAGGAAGAGAGATACAGTTTAAAAAATTACGCAATTTATTCTTTAAAAGAACATTTTAAAAAAAAGAGTCAAAAAGATGATTTTAAATTTGTTCATCTCTCCAATGAAGAAACAGCTGAAGCAATAAAAAAGGCAATTAATTATGCGAAGATTGAGTCTCGCAATGTTTGTTTTTCTGTTCCCGTCTATTCAAGCTTTTCCACAGTAATTGATTTTCCAATTATGCCTGAAAAAGAAATTGCTTCTTCAATTTCTTATGAGGCTGGGAAATATATTCCTGTTCCTATTTCTGAAGTTATTCTAGATTGGAGCATTGTCAGTTCGCAGGAATTAAATACAGATAAAAAGTCAGAGCAAAAAAAAATTTCTAAGCAAGAGATTCTACTTATTGCGGTTCCTAAAGAGATTATTAGTAATTACAAAAAAATAATTAATTTGGCAGGATTGAAACTAAGATCAATAGAAGAAGAGACTTTTAGTCTAAGTCGTTCTTTAATGGGTAACGATAAGATTCCTACTCTTTTAATTGATTCTGGCTTTCGCTCTATTGGTATTAGTATTATTGATAACGGATATATTAAAGTAACGCATAATTTGGAAATGGGCGGTATAAAAATAAATGAAACAATTGCGAAGCAACTGAATTTAACTTTAGAAAAAGCAGAAGAGATAAAAATCAAATTATCAAATAATGAATTATCAAATGAACAAGCTCTTAGATTGAAAGAAATCATTAATTCAATCTTGAAAATTATTGTTGCAGAGATAAAGAAAATAATTGATACATATCAAATTAAGTATAATAAGAAAATAGAAAAATGTATTTTAACTGGAGGCGGGTTTGAATTAGCTGGATTTATTGATTATTTTAACGATGAACTGTCTTTAGATATTTCATTGGGCAATCCATTTGCCAGAGTAATCTACCCTTCTTTATTAGAACCAGCTATAAAAGAATTAGGAGCTTCGTTGTCAGTAGCGGTTGGACTTGCCATGAGAGAAGAATAATTTTAATTTTTCAATTTTATTTTATGGACATCAAGTTAATGCCAGGAAAATATCATAGGAGAGCCAAAAAGATAAGTCTTTTTAGAAATAGTTTTAGTATTGATTCTAATCAATTACTAATATTGTCTTTGTCGTTATTGATTTTGGTTACGATTATTTGTTTTGGATTGTGGGGGTATAAGATATATTTGTCTCAAGATATAGATAAATTAATTATAGAGATAGAAGACTCACAGAATCAGAGAGATCTTGAGATGGAAGCTAATTTTGCAAATTTGAAAATAAAAATAGAAGATTTCAAGAGAATTTCAGGTGTTCATGTTTATCCTTCCAAGATTTTTGATATATTAGAAGAATTAACAATTCAACAAATTAAATTTGTTGGACTTGAAGCTAACTTATTAGAAGAAAATCTTATTCTTGAAACGGAATCAATTGATTATAAGACTCTAGCAGAACAAATAGTTGTTTTTGAAAATGATTCTCGTATAAAAACAGTTGATCTTTCTGAAGTGAAATTAAATGATTCTGGAAAAATTAATTCTAATTTAAAAATAGAAATAGACCCTGATTTTTTGTATTTTGAATAATTATGAACAAAAAGAATATTATCAGTTTAATAAGTTTTATTATCAGTTTGATTTTAATTTTTGTTTTTGTTTTTCCTCTATTTTCTTCTGCCAGAGCAATATATTCAGATTTAACTCAAAAGCGTCAAGAAATAGAGAAATTAAAAGAGCTTTCAAGTAAGATTGGAAAAATAGAACAAGATTACGACAGCATATCTGAAGCAATAGAAAAAGTTCTTTTGGCTTTGCCTGAAGAAAAAGACCTTCCTCAATTATTAGTTCAATTTGAAAAAATAGCGGTAAATAACGGTCTTTTATTAGAATCAATAGAATTTGGAGAAATTAGTAAAAAAGAAGAAAGTGATTTTATTAGAAGTATCGAAGATTATGAGACGCTAAATCAATCAAAAAAAATGCTTTCGACATTTCCTAATTCGTCTGTTTTGCTTAAGGTGGTTGGATCGTATAGCGCTTTTAAAAACTATATTAGCGCTTTAGAAAAAAATGTCCGTTCTATGGATATCTACTCAATTCAGTTTTCTTTTAGTGAAAGTGGGATGCGAAGTCTGTTTAGCGATTCAGGAATCTTTGAATTTAATTTAGGTATAAATGTTTATTATAAATAAAAAATATGGATTTTAAGAATTTCTTCAAAAATAATTTATCTTTTGGTCAAGAAAAAAAACAGAAGATTATGATGATTATTTTGATTGTGGTGCTTCTGGCAATTGTTTTTGTTGTATATTTTGGCATTTCTAACTCTTCAAGATATAATAATCCTTCAGATTTTATTGTAAAAGATGATAGCTTGCATTTAATTAATAAAACTATAGATGAAATAGATTTTGATGTTAATTTTTTGGATTATCTAGAAGATTTTGAAATTTATGGAATACGGCCTTCTGAAGAAACTGAAAAAGGAACAACTAATCCTTTCCTACAAAATTAAAATCATTTATAACTATTGCTCATTGTCATGGCTTTTAGCAAAAAGGAAATAAAAATAATCAAAGAAGATGTAAAAGAAAGTAAGCTTCCGCTTATTAATTTAGCAGGGAAGGAAATTTCTAATGAAGTTTTAAAGGAAATTCCCGAAGAAGCAGCTATTTTTTATAAATTCGTTCCTATAGTAAGGAAGGGGAATTTGCTTGAAATTGGCATGGTTAATCCGAATGATCTTAAAGCAAAAGAAGCATTAAGATTTATTACACGTCGAAATGGGTTAGAAAGTAAATTATTTGTTATCTCAGAAACAGATTTTAATAAAGTTTTAAAACAATATCGCACCCTCCGAGGAGAAGTTAAGAAAGCTCTTAAAGAATTAGATAAAGAGCTGAAAACAGATGAAATAATTAGTCATGGAAAAGAAAAAATTAAAGACACAGTTGGTAGAATTGTTGCCGAAGCCCCAATTACTAAAATAGTAGCAGTTATGTTAAAACATGCTGTTGAAGGTAAAGCATCTGACATTCATATTGAAGCTTCAGAAAATAAGGTCAAAATTCGTTTTAGGGTTGATGGAATTCTTTATACAAGTCTTATTCTCCCAAAAGAGATCCATTCATCTATTATTTCAAGAATTAAAATACTTTCTAATTTGAAAATTGATGAAACAAGGGTGCCTCAAGATGGTCGTTTTCATGCGCCAATTGATGGAGATAAGATTGATTTTCGTGTTTCAACTTTACCAACAGTTAACGGAGAAAAAGCTGTTTTAAGGGTTCTAGATCCAAATATTGGTTTAAAAACTTTTGCTGATTTAGGATTACATGGCTACAATTTAGAAACATTAAGAGATGCGATCAAAAAACCTTTTGGAATGATTTTGATAACAGGACCTACTGGTTCTGGAAAAACGACAACACTTTATTCTATTTTAAATAAATTAAATCAAGAAGCAATTAATATTGTAAGCTTGGAAGATCCTATTGAATATTTTATTGAAGGGATTAATCAATCTCAAATTAGACCAGAAATAGATTATACTTTTGCTTCAGGATTAAGACATATTGTTAGACAAGATCCAGATGTTATTATGGTTGGCGAAATAAGAGATGAAGAAACAGCTAGTTTAGCAATACACGCTTCTTTAACGGGACATATTCTTCTTTCTACTTTGCATACTAACAATGCAGTTGGAGTTATTCCGCGTCTAATAGATTTAAATATAAACTCTTTTCTCTTGCCTAACGCTTTAAATTTATCTGTTGCCCAACGATTAGTACGGCGTCTTTGCGATAAATGCAAGGAAGAGATAGAAGCTCCTCCTGAAATATCGGAAATAATAGAAAAAGAATTAGAAGATTTAAATCCAGAAAGAAAAAAAGATTTTATATGGAAAAAACCGTTTAAGATTTATAAAGCGAAAGGATGTAATTTTTGCGGTAATAAGGGGGTAAAAGGTCGAATAGCAATTTATGAAATATTAATGATAACTCCTCAATTGGAAAAAATAATAATAAGTAAAGAACTAAGCGATGCTAATTTAGGAGAAGAGTCGCAAAGACAAGGCATGATCACAATGAAGCAGGATGGGATCTATAAAGTTTTGCAAGGTCTTGTTTCTTTCGAAGAAATTATTAGAGTTGTTGAGGAGTAGAAATAAAAATATGATAAAAAATAAGGTCAGCCTGTCGACTAGACAGGGATTTACATTAATCGAACTTCTTGTTGTCATGGCTGTTATTGGTCTTTTAGCAGCAATAGCTTTATTTAGTATTGATAATATTAAGTCAAAAAGTCGTGATACGCGTCGGGTGGCTGATGTAAAATCTATTCAAGAGGGATTAGCGATGTATCATAATGATAATCAAGTATATCCCATTTCTGCTGGAGAATTTATTGCTGGAGATGATACTATGTCAGAAGCTTTAGAAAATAATGGAGCAATGAATGGCGTTCCAGTTGATCCTATTAATGATTTAGTGGGAGCGGTAACTTATAAATATTATTATCAATCTACACAGGATAATGATTATGTGATAGAATATTATTTAGAGACAGATTCAATTCAAGGACGTTCTCTAGGTCTTAATTCAGTAGGACCATAAGTAATAAAAAATAAATTATGAAAAAAATATTAATCATTGAAGATGATTCATTTCTTAGCGAGATGTATTCAACTAAATTAATTCAGGAAGGATTTGAAACAGAAATTGCTGTTGATGGGAAACAAGGCATAGACAAGATTAAGAATATTAAACCAGATTTAGTCCTTTTAGATATTGTTTTACCTAAGATGGATGGATTTGAGATATTAGAAAGTATTAAAAAAGATCCAGAATTTAAGAATATTCCAATAATACTTTTAACAAATCTTGGACAAAAGAATGAAATTGAAAAAGGATTATCATTAGGAGCCGATGAATATATTATTAAAGCGCATTTTACGCCAACAGCTGTTGTTGCCAAAGTGAAAGAGATATTAAAATCAAAAAATAATGAATGATTATAAAAAAGAACTTGAAAAAATACTTGATAAAGCGATAGAAAATGATGCTACAGATATTCATCTTTCTTCCAATAGTAAGCCATTCTATAGAGTTAATGGTTCATTGACCCACTTAGACGGAGATATTGAGTTGACCGATGAAAATACTAAAAAAATTGCATTTAGTATTCTTTCTGAAGAAAATAAAGAAAAGTTTTTAAGTCAAAGAGATATTGATTTGTCTTTTGGTTATAAGGATAAAGCGCGTTTCAGAGTTAATGCATATCATCAGATGAGCAAGATAAGTGTAAGCTTAAGGTTAATACCTCAAAAAATTAGAACAATTGAAGAATTAAGCTTGCCACAGATTTGCTATCAATTTGCTAAAGCTACGCAAGGATTCTTTTTAATAGTTGGTCCTTCTGGTCATGGGAAATCTGCCGCTTTGGCATCTATTATTGATGAAATTAACCATAATCGTCATGATCATATTGTTACTATTGAAGATCCTGTTGAATATATTTTTAAGCAAGATAAATGTCTTATTGATCAGAGAGAAGTCGGACAAGATGTTCAGAATTTTCATCGTGGTCTTCGTGAAGTGTTCAGGCAAGATCCCGATGTTATTATGATTGGTGAAATGCGCGATCCAGAAACAATTAGTAGTGCTGTGACAGCATCTGAGACGGGTCATTTAGTTCTGGCTACTTTACATACTAATAATGCTGCCCAAACAATAGATAGGATTATTGACACTTTCCCCCCTCATCAGCAAACACAAATCAGAGTGCAATTAGCTGCAAATATTCTTGGCATTATTTCTAGACGTCTTATTCCATCTACGAAAGGAAGTGTCATTAACGCTGTTGAAGTTATGAAAGCTAATGCGGCTATTAGAAATTTAATTCGTGAAGGTAAAATACATCAAATAGATATGGTTATTGAAACAAGTTCAGATCAAGGAATGATTTCATTGAATCGGTCTTTAATTGATTTAGTTGAACGAGGATTAATCTCTGAAGAAAATGCCGAATTAAATTCAAATAATATTTCAGAATTAAAAATGTTACTTAAAAAGTAATCAATAAATATAAATATGAAATTTAATTATTTAGCTCGTACTAAAAACGGGGAAACTCAAACAGGAACCGTTAAAGCTCCTAATCAATCAGCTGCTTTGAAAACTCTTCATGGTAATGATTTGGTGGTGATGAAATTAGTGTCTATTGAAAAGGCGTTTTTTTTAACAAAAAGAATAAAATTTTTTGAAAGGATTAAAAGAAAAGAAATTTTTGTATTTTTTAGGCAATTAGCTATTTTAGTTGAGGCGGATGTTCCTTTAGTGCAATCATTAAGAGCGCTTGGACAACAAGTTGACAATTTAGTTTTTGAAG
Organism: uncultured Candidatus Saccharibacteria bacterium; assembly: GCA_964621945.1. GTDB lineage: Bacteria > Patescibacteriota > Minisyncoccia > Portnoybacterales > UBA2143 > JAHJQT01. The sequence goes on along the minus strand of CAZUOI010000021.1, from coordinate 921 downwards.
AGGTTCTTTTTAATATTGCCAATGACATAGATGGAGGAGCATCTCTCTCAAAGGCGATGTCTAAATATCCTAAAGTTTTTTCAAATTTTTGTGTGAACTTAATTAAAACAGGAGAAGTTTCTGGAAGCCTTCAGGAATCATTGGTTTATTTGGCTAATTATTTAGAAAAAGAATATTATCTTATTTCAAGAGTTAGAGGGGCCATGATTTATCCAGCTTTTATCTTTTCCGCATTTATTATTGTTGGTATTTTGGTTTTAGTTATGGTTATTCCACAGTTAACCACAATTTTAACTGAAAGTGGGCAAGACTTACCTATCCCAACTAAAATAATTATTGCTGCAAGTAATTTTACAAAGAGTTTCGGTTGGATTGTTTTGCTTGTATTTCTAATTGCTGGGGGATTTCTTTGGAAGTATATAATAACGAGTAAGGGCAGATTTTTCTGGGATAGATTTATATTGAAAATCCCTATTTTTGGGAAAATTTTGCAAAAGACATATTTAGCAAGATTAGCGGATACTTTATACGCCTTAACTAAAGGTGGTGTTCCTATCATGCAAAGCTTGATTATTTCGGGTGATGTTGTTGGAAATATTGTCTTTAAAAAAATTCTGATTAAAGCAAAAGATGGTGTAAAATCAGGTAAAAGCATTAGTTCTGAATTAGAAAAGCACGAAGAGTTTCCACCATTATTCTGTCAGATGATTAAAACTGGAGAAAAAACAGGAAAATTAAATATGGTTTTAGAAAAATTAAGTGATTTCTATAACAAGGAAGTTGAAAATATTGTTAATAATTTAAGTCAGCTCATAGAACCAATTTTAATTGTTATTCTCGGAATAGGAGTAGCTATTTTAGTTTTCGCTGTATTTATGCCTATTTATAATTTAGCCGGAGCATTTTAATTCAAAGGTCGAG
>CAZUOI010000020.1:0-8709 GCA_964621945.1 uncultured Candidatus Saccharibacteria bacterium | reverse complement strand
TTATTCTCTTTTATATTTGGCTTATTAACTATTAGTTTGTTATTAAAAATAGCCAGAAAAATTAATTTTGGTTGGTTCGTTTTAATTTTTGGTATAGTTATTATTGCTTTAATGTTTGTTTAAAATATTAAAGACGTTCCCGAAGGAACGTCTAATGGTGAATTTTATTCACCTGGTTTTTTTGCTGTTATATGCCAAATCGCCATATTTAGGGCATTTGGCGATATAACCATTGCCGTATTTGGTAACTTTAACAAGTACTTCCTCTTTGCAACTTAAACAGATAACTTTCATAGCTTTCTCCTCCCGTTAAATTGTTAATAGAAAATAATAGCATTAGTATATCAGCTATAATTACATTTGTCAAATGAGATTATAACCTTGTATAAATTTTTAAATATAATATAATATATACATGGTAATTTCTAAAGAAAAATTAGCAAAAGAATTAGAAAAACTTTCTGAAAAGTTTATTAATAAAGAAAAAAGAAAGAATCTTTTGGATTCTTTAGAAAACGATAAAACAAAATGGTTTATCTGGGTGGCTGAAATGAAGAATATCTTAAAAAATCTTGATAGAACAGAAGCAATTAAATTTTCAGCTTATATCTTAGCCATAGAACAAAAACCAGAAAGTAAATTTTGTAGCGACAAGCTAAAAAAGTTTTTAATAGAAAAAACAGAATTTTATAAATATTACGATTTTAAGTTAGAAAAAGATTTAAAAAAGATAAAAGGAAAAAGTAAAAATCTTTGGATAAGCAAAATTTTACGGCTTTTTATTAGTCGTTCCTTTTTGGGAATTTTAATTTTAGTATTAATTCTAGGATTTATCGTATGGTTCTATATAGACAGAGAAATTTGTTTAGATTTTGTTGATAAAATAATTCAGCCGTTTTTAAAGGCAATTAAATAATAAATTAATTTTAAAGAAAGGATCTTATTATGGAGTTTTTAAAAAATCATTGCTCAGAGAATAAAAATGTTTTTATTATTTTAGTGATTGTTTTAATTGCTTTTCTTTTTATTCTGAGTATTTCAGGAATTGTTGGCATTCTTAATCAAATAAAAGAAGGCAAGTATATTGGACAAGAAATTGAAACAAAAAATACAATTACTGTTTCTGATACGGGAGAAGTTTATACTAAGCCAGATTTAGGTATAACTTCTTTTTCAGTTAAAACAGAAAAAAAGACAGTTGCCCAAGCCATGAGTGAAAATACAGAAAAAATGAATGAAATTATTAATTCAATGAAAAACTTAGGAGTTGAAGAAAAAGATTTAAAAACAACTACTTTTAATATTTATCCGCGTTATGATTATGTAGAGAGAGCATCTTTTGTTCAAGGTACAAGAGTTTTAGCTGGCTATGAAATAACTCAATCGCTTCAGGTTAAAATAAGGGATTTAGATAAAATAGGACAAATTATTGAAAGTGCTACAGATGCGGGAGCTAATCAGGTTGGTAATTTAAGTTTTACAATTGATAAGGAAGATGAATTTAAGAAACAAGCAAGAGAAGAAGCAATTAATAAGGCGAAAGTAAAAGCAAAAGAACTTGCTGATCAATTAGGGGTTAATTTAGTTAGAATTGTTAGTTTTAATGAAAATGGACAAGCGCCTGTTTATTATGATAATTATTCCATGAAAGAAGCATCAGGGATTGGAGGGGCAGGAGCGCCACAAATAGAAACTGGAGAGAATAAAATAGAAGTTTCAGTAAGTATTACTTACGAGATTAATTAAATATGAAAAAAATTATTATAATCATTAGCATCCTTGTTATTATTGTTGGCGGGTATTTTATTTACAAAGCTTTTTCAGGGGAAGAATCCTCTTATACGTTTGAGCAAGTTTTAAAAGGTAAAGTTATTCAAAATGTTTCAATAACTGGAACCGTTATTCCTGCCAAACAAATAGATTTACAATTTGAGAGTCAAGGAAAAATTAATAAAATTTATACAAAAATAGGTAACGAGGTTTCAATCGGAGATGTTTTGATTACACTTAACACGGGAGAATTAAGCGCTCAATATCAGGCAAGTAAAGCTGGATTAGATATTGCTCAGGCAAAATTATCTCAAACATTAGCTGGGAGCAGATTAGAAGATATTCAGGTTTATCAATCAGCTGTTGATAATGCTGAAGTAAATGTGGTTAATAAGGAAAAAGCATTAATTGATATTCAAGAAGATGCTGATAATGATTTAATGGCAGCCTATGAAGATGCGTTAGATACTATAAAAACATCATATACAACAGCTGATCAAGCGCTTTTAATAGTTTTTGCTGGAGTAAGAGAAGAATATTTTAATGGTAGTAGTCAAATTGCTACTAGAGTTAAAGAAAAAGAAGATATTGCTAAAAATGATTTGTCTTTAGCTAGTGATTATTTAAATGTGGCAGAAATTGATTCTTCTTATAACAATATTGAATTAGCTCTTAAGCAGATTAAAATAGCTGTTACGAGCGTAAGAAGTGCTTTAGCATATATTAGAGCGGCTTTAGATGATCCAAGTATAGAAAATTCAGTTTCTACTACTGATGAAACAAATATTAATGCAGAAAGAGCAAGTATTGATGTTGAGTTAGTAAGCTTAACAACAGCTGAGCAGAGTATTAGCTCAGCTAAAATAACAAATCAGACAAATATTAATACGGCGCAATCTAATTTAGACGCAGCTAGGTCTTCTTTTAAAAAAGCTGAAGACGAGCTTGTTTTGAAAGAAGCTGGTCCAAGACAAGAGGATATTAATTTAGCTCAGGCAGAAATAAGTCAAGCCAGAGCTAATTTACTTCAAATACAGGCAAAGATTAATAAAATGATTTTAAAATCTCCGGTTAACGGAATTATTACCGCCATAGAAAAAGAAGAAGGAGAAACAGCTCAAGCCAATGCAATAATTATTTCAATGATAAGTAATGGTAATTTTCAAATAGAGGCAAATGTTTCTGAAACTGAAATTTCTAAAGTTAATTTAGGAGACAAAGCAGAAATGACATTAGATGCTCTAGGTCCTAATGAGAAATTTACAGGACAGATTATAAGGATTGATCCAGCAGAAACAGTTGTTTCAGGAGTAATTTATTATAAAATAACTTGTATTTTTAGTGTAGAAGATCAAAGAATTAAGTCTGGCATGACAGTTAATTTAGATGTTGAGACAGATAAAAAAGAAAATATTCTATATCTCCCTTATTATGTAATTAAAGAAAAAAACGGACAAAAATATGTTAATGTTTTAGAAAACGGGGAAGTAAAAGAAAAAATAATAAAGATAGGATTAGAAGGCGAAATGAATGTGGAAATTATTGAAGGGCTAGAAGAAGGCAGTGAAGTAGTTATTGAAAATTAGCAACATTTTTATGTTGATAAAAGTAGATAGCATTACAAAAGATTATATTGATGATGGATTAGTAACCCCGGCTTTACGCGGGGTTTCTTTTGAAGTGAATGAAGGAGAGTTTTTGGCTGTCATGGGTTCTTCTGGTTCTGGTAAATCAACGCTAATGCATATAATTGGATTTTTAGATAAATTAACAAGTGGAAAGTATATTTTTGATGATCAAGATACGAGTAATTTCGATGATGATCAATTAGCTGAAATTAGAAATAGAAAAGTCGGCTTTATTTTTCAATCATATAATCTTCTACCTCGGACTTCCGTTTTAGATAATGTTTTACTGCCAACTATTTATACTCCTCATTTAAATAAAAAAGAAGTAGAAAAAAAAGCTCTTAATCTTTTAGATAAAGTTGGATTATCTGAAAGAATTAATCATAATCCTAATCAGCTTTCGGGTGGAGAGCAACAGCGTGTCGCTATTGTCCGAGCTTTAATTAATCAATCACGCTTAATTCTAGCTGATGAGCCGACTGGTAATTTAGATAGCAAATCAGGTCAAGAAGTTATGGAGATTTTACAAGATTTAAATAAAGAAGGTCATACTATTTTAATGGTTACTCATGAAAAATATGTAGCTGAATGTGCTAGGCGAATTATGGTCTTAAGAGATGGAGAAATAATTTCTGATAATAAGGTTAATAAACAGCGTTTAGCTAAAGATGGAATAGAAAAGTAATTATGTATTTTTTAAGTACTATCAAACTTTCTTTTCGAAATTTGGCTCTACAGAAGAGTCGTTCTTTTTTAACGATGCTTGGTATCATTATTGGTGTGGCGGCGGTAATTTCTATTATGTCAGTAGGTGCCAGTGCCCAAGATTTACTTTTAGCGCAAGTCCGTGCTATGGGAAGTAATTTAGTTGGAATTTTACCTGGCGCTTCTGATGAGGCCGGTCCTCCGGCCGCTATGTATGGTATTGAAATCACCACTCTTAAACACGAAGATGGTTTAGCTATAGAAAAACTGCCTCATATTACGGCGGTTTCTTCATATATTAACGGGCGTGGGACAATTAGTTATTTAAGTGAATCAAAAGACTATAATTATATGGGAGTATCAGAAGATTATACTCTTGTTGAAGATACTAAGGTTAATTCAGGAAGATTTTTTAGACAAGATGAAATTGATAGCTTGTCTCGAGTAGTTGTTTTGGGAAGTAAAGTTAAAGAAAAGCTTTTTGGAGATGATGACCCTCTTAATAAAAGAATTAAAATTAGTCAAGTTAGTTTTAAAGTAATTGGAGTTATGGAAGAAAGAGGTGTTGTTGCTTTTCAAAATCAGGATGAACAAGTTTTTGTTCCAATTAAAACAGTTCAAAAACTTCTTTTAGGAGTTAATCATTTGGCTTTTATTCGCGCGAAAATAGATAAAGAAGAGAATATAGATTTAGCGATAAGTCAAATAAAAAATACAATAAGATTTAGGCATAATATAGAAGATCCAATAAAAGATGATTTTTCTATAAGAAGTACTGATCAGGCCTTAGATATTTTAGGAACAATTACTCAGGCCTTAAAAATGTTTTTAGCGGCGGTAGCAGCTATTTCTTTAATTGTTGGGGGGATAGGAATTATGAATATTATGTTTGTCTCTGTTAATGAGAGAACTAGGGAAATTGGTTTACGTAAGGCAATAGGAGCTAGGCGTAAGAATATTCTTATTCAGTTTCTGATAGAAAGTTCTATAATGACTTTAATAGGTGGATTAATTGGAATTGTCATGGGCATTCTGATTGCTTGGGTAATTACTATTGGAGTTAATTATTTCGGATATGATTGGAAATTTATTGTAACACCGCTTTCAGTTTTTATTTCAACATTAATGGCTATTTCTGTAGGGTTGCTTTTTGGGCTTTGGCCAGCTAATCGAGCTTCTAAATTAAATCCTATTCAAGCTTTAAGACACGAATAATGAATTTATCTTCAACATTTAAACAATCATTTATTGCCTTAAAAGCGAATAAATTACGCAGTATTTTTTCTATTTTAGGAATTGTTATTGGAGTGGCTGCTGTTGTAATTATTCTTTCTTTAGGTCAGGGATTAAAAGGATTGGTCACTAGCGAAGTTGAAGCATTTGGTCCTAATCTTCTTGATATTGCTGTTAAAATTCCTGGAGCTGATCAAATGAGCACAGTTATTTCAATGGTTCAAGGCGTAAAGATAACTACTTTGAAGTATAAAGATGTTAAAGCACTTAAGGACAAAGAAAGATTTCCATATATTGAGGCAGTTACCGGTCAAGCTATTGGACAAGAATGGGTGGCTTATGGTGGTGAAGAAAAACAAGTTTTAATTTATGCGGGAAATGCTGATTATCCTCAAGTTATGAAAATAGCTAAAATAGCAAGTGGTCGTTTTTTTAATCAAAGTGAAGATGACGGATTAGCCAAAGTAGTTGTTTTAGGCAGTGGATTAGCAGAAAAATTTTTTGATGGGAAAGATTTTTTAGGAAAAAAAATAAAGATAAAAGGACAGAATTTTAAAATAATCGGATCTCTTGAACCACAAGGAGGGGTGATTATGGGCGGAATTGATATTAATGACTTTCTATATATCCCATTGCAAACAGCTCTAAAACAAGTTTTAGGGATTGATTATTTATCAGAAATAGCTTTAGTTATTAAAGATCAAAGTTATTCTGTTCAAGCTATAGAAGAAATATCCCAAATGTTACGAAAGCATCATAATATTAAAGATCCAGCAAAAGATGATTTTCAAATTACAACAATGAAAGAAATTTTAGATCAAGTTAATGAAATAAGCGTTATTTTGAATTTATTACTAGGATTTTTAGCAGCTATTTCTTTATTAGTTGGTGGAATAGGAATTATGAATATTATGTTAGTATCAGTCAGTGAGAGAACTAAAGAGATAGGATTACGTAAATCATTAGGTGCATCAAGAAAAGATATTTTATGGCAATTTTTAATTGAAAGTTTTGTAATTACTTGTTTAGGCGGATTAATTGGAATTATAATAGGAGTGACAATATCATTAATTAGTAGTTTCGTTGTTCAACAGCAAGGTTTGCCTAATTGGCCATTATCTGTTTCTTGGTTAGCAATTATTGTTGCTTTTCTTGTATCTATGACTATTGGTTTAATTTTTGGTATTTATCCTGCACGAAAAGCATCTAAATTAAGCCCAATTGAAGCAATGAGAAAGGAATAGACAAAAACACAGAAATGTGTAAAATAAACTTATGTCTCCACAAATATATTTTTGTTTAATATCTTCAGTTATCGCATTATTATTTGCTGGACTTTTGGCTTGGCGAATAAAAAAGCAAGAAATTGTTTCAAAAAAAGCAGAGCGTATTAGTGAGGTAATAAAAAAAGGCGCGCTGGCTTTTTTAAATAGGGAATATAGAATTTTATTCATATTTGTCATAATTATTGGAGCCTTAATCTATTATTTCCTTAGTCCTAAAACAGCTTTGGCTTTTATTTTAGGAGCATTTTTAAGCGCTTTAGCAGGACAAATAGGAATGAGAGTAGCTGTTTTAGCGAATGTCAGAACAGCTGAAAAATTAAAGAATAGTATTAGACCTGGACTTAGTGTTGCTTTTAATAGTGGCACTGTTATGTCTATGAGCGTTGTTGGTCTTGGCTTGCTCGGAATAACTATCTTATATGTTATTTTCAGAGAGCCAACTATTATTTACGGCTTTGGTTTTGGAGCTTCAAGTGTGGCTCTTTTTGCTAGAGTTGGTGGAGGAATTTATACTAAAGCAGCTGATGTTGGGGCTGATTTGGTTGGTAAGGTAGAAAAAGGAATTCCAGAAGATGACTCGCGTAATCCAGCCACCATTGCAGATAATGTTGGCGATAATGTTGGTGATGTTGCGGGAATGGGAGCTGATTTATTTGAAAGTTATGTTGATAGTATTATTGCTGCTATGGTGATTGGTTCAATTGTAACTATTGGAGATAGAGGAATTCTTTTACCAATGGTTCTAGCAGGCGCCGGAATTCTTATAAGTTTAATTAGTCATATTTTTGTTAAAATGGGGTCTGCAAGTTCAGCTCATAATATTTTAAACAGAGGAATTTGGATTGCTACTATTTTAATGACAGTTAGCTCTTATGGGTTAATAAAATATCTTGGATTTGGGATAAATATCTTTTATGCTTTTTTATCAGGATTATTAGCTGGATTAATTATTAGTTTGGTCACAGAATACTTTACTTCGAATAAATATCGTTTAACACAAAAAGTTGCTAAAGCAGCTGAAGCAGGCGCTGGCACAAATATTATTTCTGGATTTGCTTTAGGATTATTAAGTACGATTGTTCCAGTAATTGTTATTTCAATTGTTATTTTCTTTACATATCAATGGAGTCAACTTTTTGGAGTAGCGATTGCCGCCGTAGGAATGCTTTCAACTTTAGGTATGACTTTAGCAACTAATACTTTTGGACCTGTTGTTGATAATGCAGCTGGTATTGCAGAAATGGCAGGAATGGATAAGAATGTTCGTCAAAGAGCTGAAGAACTGGACGCAGTTGGCAACACAACAGCTGCTATTGGTAAAGGTTTTGCTATTGGCGCGGCTGCTCTAACCGCATTGGTCTTAATGATAAGTTATGGTCAATTAGTTAATTTACCATTTATCGATTTATTGAATTATAAGGTGATTATCGGTTTATTTTTAGGAGGATTAATGCCTTTTATTTTTTCTTCGCTAGCACTTCAAGCAGTGGGTAAAGCAGCCATGGCCATGGTCAAAGAAGTGCGCCGGCAATTTAAGACGATTAAAGGGATTATGACAGGCAAAGCAGAACCAGATTATATTAAGTGTATTGATATAAGCACAAAGGCAGCTTTAAGAGAAATGATTTTGCCAAGCGTTTTAAGCATATTGGTTCCTGTTTTAGTTGGTTTTATTTTAGGCCCTGCTTCTTTAGCAGGATTATTAGCTGGTTCAATTGTTTCAGGATTTCTGTTAGCTGTAACAATGGCTAATTCAGGGGGCGCTTGGGATAATGCTAAGAAATACATTGAAGCTGGTAACTTAGGTGGTAAGGGTTCAGAAGCGCACAAAGCAGCTGTTATTGGCGATACGGTTGGTGATCCTTTTAAAGATACGGCGGGTCCATCATTAAATATTTTGATTAAATTAATGGCAATTGTGGCGTTAATTATCGCGCCGTTGTTATAAGTGTTAATGAATAAAAAAGATAAATTATTAAAGAAAATAAAAAATGAAGTAATAAATTGCAAGAAATGCTCTTTATCCAAAACCAGAACACTTCCAGTTATTGGACAGGGCGATCATAATGCAAAAATAATGTTTATTG
>CAZUOI010000019.1:0-9064 GCA_964621945.1 uncultured Candidatus Saccharibacteria bacterium | reverse complement strand
ATAATATATTGGCCTGGACAACTACGCCATGGACTTTGCCGGGCAATGTAGCTTTAGCTGTAGGAGAGAAAATTAATTACGTTAAAATAGCTTATCAAGGCAAGAAATATATCTTAGCTAAAAATCGATTAGGAATTATTGATGGTGATTATAAGATTATTGATGAATTTTCAGGTAGTGATTTAATCAATGTAGAATACCAGCCTTTATTTGAAATAGAATCAGTTAAAAAAAGTAAGCAAAAAGCATATTATGTTGTTCCAGCAGATTTTGTTAGTACAGAAGATGGAACTGGAGTTGTTCATACAGCAGTAATGTACGGAGAAGAAGATTATGAATTGGGCAAAAAAATTGGTTTACCTGAAATTCATACAGTTACTGAAAAAGGATATTTTACAAAAGATTTAACTAAATATGGCTTGTTAGATAAATTTGTCAAAACTAAAGAAATAGAAGATAAAATTTTAGATCATTTAAAAAAGAATGAAATGCTCTTTAAAGAAGAAGAATATGAACATGATTATCCTTTTTGTTGGCGTTGTGATACACCTCTTTTATATTACGCCAAAGAATCTTGGTTTATTGGGATGTCTAAACTTCGAAAGGAATTAGTAGCGAACAACAACAAAATTTATTGGGAACCAAATCATATTAAAAAAGGACGTTTTGGCGTATTTATTAAACAAGCTTGTGATTGGGCTTTGTCTAGAGAAAGATATTGGGGAACTCCTTTGCCAATTTGGGAATGTCAAAAATGCGGTGAAAGAAAATGCATTGGCAGTGTTAAAGAATTAAACACGAATATAAAAGATTTACACCGTCCTTTTATTGATAAAATTAAATTAAAATGTAAATGTGGCGGTCAAATGATTCGAGATAAAAGCGTAATTGATTGTTGGTTTGATTCAGGAGCGATGCCTTTTTCTCAATGGCATTATCCTTTTGGAGTTGATAGTAAGAAAAAATTCAAAGAACATTATCCAGCCGATTTTATTTCAGAAGCAATAGATCAAACTAGAGGTTGGTTCAATTCCTTATTGTCCGTCGCTACTTTAATGGAGTATGTTGGAGAGATAAAAGGAGGACCTCCTTTTAAAAATTGTATCTGTCTTGGGCATGTTTTAGATGCTAAAGGTAGAAAAATGTCTAAATCATGGGGGAATGCTGTTGATCCTTGGAAAATGTGTGATGAGTATGGTGCAGATACATTGCGTTGGTATTTATATACCGTCAATCAAGCAGGCGAACCTAAAAGATTTGATACTAAAGATGTGGTTGATAAAAATAGACGTTTTTTTGGCACTTTGCTTAATTCATATATATTTTTTAATACTTATAAGGGAAAAGATTTTAAAGCAAAATCAATTAAATCAAATAATATTTTAGATAAATGGATTACATCTTGTTTCAATTCTCTTAATGAGCAAGTAATTAATAATTTAGATAAGTATGATGTTGTTGCGGCAGCTCGATTAATTGATGATTTTGTTGATCAGCTTTCTAATTGGTATATTCGTCGTTCTAGAGCTAGATTACAGAAAGCTAAAAATAAAAGAGATAAAGAAGAAGCTAGTCAGACCCTATTTTGGACATTATTGAATTTAGCTAAATTAGCTGCCCCTTTTGTTCCTTTTATCACAGAAGAAATTTATCAGAATCTTAAAAGCAGTAAAGATCCTCAATCAGTTCATTTTTGTGATTATCCAAAACCAGATAAGAATTTAATTGATAGTAAATTAGAAGATCAGATGAAACAAGTTAGACAAATAGCTACTGATGTTTTAGCGCAAAGAGCAAAAGCTGGTATTAAAGTAAGACAACCATTAAATAAATTAACAATAAATAATAAGCAAATAGCTTCTAATAAAGAATTAGCTGAATTAATAAAAAATGAAATTAATGTCAAAGAAGTTGTTTTTGGGAAGAATATTAAATTAGATATTAAAATTACTGAAGAATTAAAAAAAGAAGGATTAGTGAGAGATTTAGTGCGTCTTGTCCAAGGTATGCGTAAAGATGCAGATTTGAATCCGGGAGAATTAATTAATTTATATTATTCAGTTAATTCTGATTTGGAGGGAATTATAAAAAAGCAAAGCAAAGAGATTAAAGAGGATATAAGCGCTAGAAAACTTGAACTTAAGCCCAAAATAAAGCAAAAATATTTAATTGAAAAACAAATTAATTTAGATAATAAAAAAATTTGGCTTGGAATTAATAAATAATGTTATATAAAACTAAAGGGATTATTATTAAAAAATCAAGTTTAGGAGAATTTGACCAATTAATAACTGTTTATACTGAAGAATTTGGTAAAATCTTGCTTAAAGGCAAATCTGTTCGTAAGAATCAAGCAAAGCTTAAAGGTCATTTAGAACTTTTTTTGAATAGTTGTTTAATGGTTGCTCCAGGCAGAGGATTCGACATTATTACTGGCGCTGAAACGATAAAAAGCTTCCCCTATCTTCATAGTAATTTATCTTCTCTATTCGCTTCTTTTTATTTATCTGAATTAATTGATAAATTAATTCCTGAGCCAGAAAAAGATAGTCAAGTTTGGAAACTTATTTTACGTTCTTTTCAAGAAATTAATCAGCAGAATAGCAATATTAAAATTATTGTTAATAATTTTGAAAATAAGTTATTAGAATTTCTTGGATACGGGGATGAACAAGATAATAATCTTGATTTTATCCAATCTATTTTAAATGAAAAAATAAATTCAAAACATTTTTTACAAAAAGAGTTTGATTTGTTAATATAATATCAATGGAATTAAAAGATTTAAAAAAGAAACTTTATAAACCAGAATCTGATTTTGAAGAAAGACTAAAGGTCCCGGAGCTTTTTCAAGCTGAAAAAGAAAGAGAAAAAAAATCTTCAGAAGAATTAAGTGGTCTCAAAAAAAATAAATTTTCATTTTCGTTTTCTCAAAAACAGAAAAAATATTTATTGATCAGTGCAATTTCATTGATTTTTATTTTTTTAGTAACGGCTGGATTTATGTTTTGGCGAGGATTAACTTCTTTTGATATAGATAATGTTAAATTAGAAATAAGTGGTCCAGAAAGAATTATCAGCGGAGAAAAGGTTGTTTATAGGGTTAAATACAAAAACAATACAAAACTTTCTTTAAAGAATGTTAGATTAATTTTTCGTTATCCTAAAGGATCAATTCATTCAGGTAGCAGTGATTTGATTGAATCTTTGAATTTAGCTGATCTAGAGGCAGGGCAAGAAAATCAAGTGGAATTTCCTGTTAGAATTATAGGATTAAAAAATGACATAAAAAAAGTTTCAGCTGAATTAAGTTATGAGCCAGGCGATATTGCTTCCATTTTCAGTAGTTTATCAGAGTTTTCAAGCGAAATAATTTCAGTTCCTCTAATTCTTAATTTTGATATGCCCAAAGAATTAGTTAACGGGCAATCATTTGAATTCTCTTTGAAATTTATAAATCAATCAGATGTTTCGTTTGATAATCTTCAAATAAAAGTTGATTATCCTTCCGGATTTAATTTTAAATCATCTGAGCCTCAATCATTAGAAGGAGATAATGTTTGGTCTGTCGGCAGAATAGATGCTGGAGAAGAAATAGAGATCTTTATAAATGGAGATATTAGCGGGTCAGAAGGCGATAGTAAACCATTTCAAGCTCAAGCAGGAATTTTAGATGATAATCAATTCACTTTATATTCTGAATCAATAAGCGCTTTAAAAATTTCATCATCTCCATTATTAGTGATTCAAACAGTTAATGATTCATCTAGTTATATTGCTAACTCAGGAGAAAAATTGAAATATCAAATAGATTATAAAAATACTACAGAGGTAGGTATCAGAAGCGTTGTCATAACTTCAAAATTAGAAGGAAACGCTTTAGATTATGCTACTTTAGATCTAAAGGATGGTTCTTTTGACGGAAGCTCACAAACTATTACTTGGAAAGCAAGTAATTTGCCTGAATTGGAATTTTTGAGCCCAGGTCAAGAAGGAAAAATTAATTTTTCTATTGAAGTCAAAAAGCCACTCCCTATAAACAATTATAATGATAAAAATTTTGAAGTAATTAATACGGTTAGAGCTGATTCTCTGCAAGCGCCATTATCTTTAAAAGATATTGATATCGCCGGACAAAATAAGCTATCTGTTAGAGTAAAGAGTCAATTAACCATTCAAGCTCAAGCGTATTATAACGATGATTCTATCACGAATAGTGGACCGATTCCGCCAAAAGTTGGACAAACTACTACTTATACAATTAAGTTAAGGCTGATTAACTCAAGTAATGATTTAAGCGATGTTAATGTCGAGGTATTTTTACCCCCTCATGTCAAATGGATGAGCAACTTTAAGCCTACTAGTTCTGATTTAAAATATAATTTTAATACAGGTCAACTTGTTTGGGATATTGGTAATTTACCTTCTGCGACAGGGATTCTTTTGCCAGTTAAAGAAGCTATTTTTCAGGTATCAATAACTCCCGGATTAGCTAATATCGGCCATTTATTAGAATTAATCGGTCAATCAAAAGTTTCAGGTTACGATGATTTTACTGGTTTAGAGATAAGTAACACTGACAAACCAATTGATACTGATTTGCCTGACGATTTAACTATTAATAGAAGCAAAGGAGTAGTTATTGAATAAATAAAATTTATATGATTACTATGGAAAAAATTGTATCTTTATCTAAACGAAGAGGGTTTATCTTCCCAGCATGTGATATTTACGGTGGATTGGCAAACGCTTATTCTTACGGACCTTATGGAGTTGAATTGAAAAATAATATTAAAAAATTGTGGTGGGAAATGTTTGTGCATCAAAGAGAAGATATTGTTGGTATTGATGGGCCGATTATGCTTAATCCTAAATTATGGGAAGCATCGGGACATACCACTGGTTTTAATGATGCCATGGTTGATTGTAAAAAATGTAAAAAAAGATTTCGTGCTGATCATTTAGTTCAAGAAGCTACTGGCAAAGATATGGAAGGAGAGTTAGAAGTAATGACAAAAGTATTAAAAGAACAAGAAGTTAAATGCCCTGAATGTGGAACTTCTGATTGGACTGAAGTTAGAAATTTCAACATGATGTTTAAAACAAAGATGAATGGAGTAGATGGTGATATTTATTTAAGACCAGAAACAGCTGGAGCAATTTTTGTCGAATTTAAAAATATAATAGATTCTATGAGAATTAAATTACCTTTTGGCATTGCTCAAATCGGTAAAGCCTTTCGCAATGAAATAGTAGCTGGTAACTTTATTTTTAGAACTAGAGAATTTGAGCAGATGGAAATAGAATACTTTATTAACCCCAAAGTAAAATGGGAACCATTATTTAAAAAGTGGCTTAAATTACAAGAAGAATTTACTATTGCTTTAGGGGCAAATAAAAAAGATTTGCGTTATTACGAACATCCTCAAGAAAAGCTTTCTCATTATTCGAAAAAAACAGTTGATATTGAATATAAGTTCCCTTTTGGATTTAGTGAATTATTTGGATTAGCTCATAGAGGAGATTTTGACTTATCACAACATTCTAAATTTTCAAATACAAAATTAGATTATCTTGATGCTGAAACAAATGAAAGATTTATTCCTCATGTATTAGAGCCAACTTTTGGAGTTGATCGTGCATTGCTAGTTGCCTTATTATCAGCTTATCATGAAGAGAAAACAAAAGATGGTGTTAGGATAGTTATGAAATTTCCAAAAAAATTAGCGCCGGTTAAAGTGGCAATATTCCCTTTATTAAGGAATAAGCCGAAATTAGTTAAAAAAGCAAAAGAAATTTTTAATGATCTTAAAGAAGATTTTGTTTGCGAGTTTGATGATAATGGAAACATTGGTAAGCGTTATCGCCGCCAAGACGAAATTGGAACCCCATACTGTCTTACAGTTGATTTTGACAGTTTAGATAAGGAAGATGTAACAGTACGTGACAGAGATACAATGAAGCAGGAAAGAATAAAAATAAAAGAATTAAAGGATTATTTAAAAGATAAATTATAAATAATTATAAAAAAACAACTCTTAAAAATGGCTTAAGGATTATTACAGTGCCAGCTAAAAATACTAAAACAGCTGCAGTTATAGTATTAGTTGGGGCTGGTTCTAAATATGAAACTAAAAACATAAATGGTCTTTCTCATTTTTTAGAACATATGTTTTTTAAAGGAACTAAAAAACGTTTTAGTACAATGAAAATAATTGAGCCATTAGATCAAATAGGTGGACATTATAATGCTTTTACGTCACAAGAATATACTGGCTATTGGGCTAAAGTTGATGCTAGCCACTTAGATCTAGCTCTTGATTGGGTTTCTGATATTTATATAAATTCACTTTTTGAACAAAAAGAGATTGATAGAGAAAGAGGTACTATTCTTCAGGAATTAAATATGTATTTAGATGCACCTATGCGTTACGTGTCTGATCTTTGGACTAATTTGCTTTATGGAGATCAGCCTGCTGGTTGGCATATTATTGGGACTGAAAAGATAATTAAAGGGGTAAAAAGAAATGATTTTATAAATTACCTAAAAAATCATTATTCTGCTAAAAATACTGTTATTGCTGTGGCCGGTAATATTGATGAAAAAGAGACGATTAATAAAGTTAAAAAATATTTTCAAAAGATTAATAAGAATAAAGTTAAAAATAAATTACCAGTAAAAGAAAAACAAACTAAACCAGAATCATTAATTTATTACAAAGACACAGATCAAACTCATTTAATTTTAGGAGTTAGAGCATATGATATGTTTCATCCAGATAAATATGCTTTAAGTATTTTAGGAGATATTTTAGGAGGATATATGAGTTCTCGTTTGTTTATGTCTGTTAGGGAAAGACAAGGCTTAGCTTATTATATTAAAGCTGGAGCAGATATGGATACAGATGTTGGTTATTTAGCTGCTAGCTCAGGAGTTGATAATCAAAAAGTTGATAAAGCTATTAAAACTATTTTAGAAGAATTTAAAAAAATTACCAATCAAAAAGTTAGTCCAAAAGAACTAAAAAAGGCTAAAGACCATATTAAGGGATCGGCTTTAATTGGAATGGAAGCATCAGATGCTCAAGCCTCGTTTTTTGCTTCTCAGGAACTTTTAACAAATGAAATTTTGACATTAGAGGAAAAATTCAGTAAAATAGATAAAGTAACGATTAATGATATTCAAAGAGTGGCTAAAGATATTTTTAGACCTGAAAAACTTAATTTAGCATTAATTGGCCCATTTAAAGATAAAAATAGATTCAATAAATTATTGAAAATTTAAAATGAATAATAATTCACAAACAATTAATATTTCTACATCAACTATCTTCCGAATTATTCTAATCTTATTAGGCCTAGTTTTTATATACTTAATTAGAGATATTCTTATTATTGTTTTTGTTGCGGTAATTATTGCGGCAGCTGTTAATGGACCAGTTAGTTGGTTGCAGAGGCGTAAAGTGCCGCGTATTCTTGGAGTGATTTTTATTTATCTTCTTGTTCTATTACTTTTGGCTTTGGTTGTTACTTTAATTTTCCCTGCTCTAGCTGAACAAATTAAACAACTAACTAATCATTTTCCTGATTTTATAAATCAAATAGGATTAAGTGTTAATGAATTATGGGGTAAATACGAAATTGAAGGTAATCTACAAAATTTTCTTTATAAAATAAGTAGCAGATTAACAGAAGCGACTTCAAGTCTTCTGGCTACGATTATTGGTTTATTTGGTGGTTTGTTTTCAGCCATAATGGTTTTAGTTATTTCTTTTTATCTATCTGTCCAAGAAAAAGGGGTAAAGAAATTTCTAATTTCACTGACGCCAAAAGATCATCAGCATTATGTTTCTGATTTAATTGATCGTATTCAAGTAAAAATAGGAAGTTGGTTGAGGGGACAATTACTATTGATGTTTATTATTGGCTGTTTAACATTTATCGGACTTTATTTCTTAGGCGTTCCCTATGTTTTAGTTTTAGCCTTAATAGCTGGTTTATTTGAAATTATTCCTTATGTTGGTCCAATTATTGCTGCTATCCCAGCTGTTATTTTAGCCTTTTTAATATCGCCATTTTTAGCTTTATTAGTTGTTGCTCTTTATGTTGTTATTCAACAGTTAGAAAATTATGTTATTGTTCCTCAGGTTATGAAAAAAGCAGTTGGTCTGAATCCAATTGTTATTATAGTAGTTATGCTTATTGGCGCTAAATTAGCAGGAGTTCTGGGGCTTATCTTATCAGTTCCATTAGCAGCTTCTGTCGCAGAGTTCTTAAAAGATATAAGGAAAAAGGATGCTTAAATTTTATTATTTATTGATTACAAATTGCCGTCCTTGAAAATTAGGGCGGTTTTTGGTTTAATTAAGTTAATGTTATATATCCTTGCCACTCCTATCGGGAATTTAGATGATCTATCTTTTAGAGCATTAAAAGTTTTAAAAGAAGTTGATTTAATTCTTTGTGAAGATACGCGCGTTACTAAAAAATTATTAACGCATTTTCAAATATCTAAACCGACTATTAGCTATCATCAACATAGTAAGTTAACTAAATTAGAATATATTTTAAAAGAAATAAAAGACGGGAAAGATTTAGCTTTAGTTTCAGATGCGGGGACGCCATGTATTAGTGATCCGGGCGCAAAATTGATTAATTATTTACTTGAAAACCTGCCAGATTTGAAAATTATTTCTATCCCAGGACCATCAGCTTTAATCTCTGCCCTAAGCATTTCAGGATTTTCAGTTGATAAATTTATTTTTTTAGGATTCCCGCCCAATAAAAAGAAAAGAAAGAAATTTTTTAAAGAAGTTTCTGACATAAAGAAAACAGTTGTTTTTTACGAATCAATTCATAGAATTAAAAAAACACTGGATAACTTAAAAGATGTTTTAGAGATTGAAAGAAAAGTTATAGTTTGTCGTGAATTAACTAAAAAATTTGAAACAGTTTATCGAGGGAATATTGAAAAAATTATTGAGCAAATTAACTCATTGCCTAAAGAAGAATTAAGAGGAGAATTTGTTATAGTTATAGATAAAAAATAAATATGAAAAATAAA
>CAZUOI010000018.1:0-9364 GCA_964621945.1 uncultured Candidatus Saccharibacteria bacterium | reverse complement strand
TCCTCTTCTTTGACTTCTTCAAATTCCCCTTCTTTAGCAGACTCAGATCCCTTCCCCTTTATTTCTGGTTCTGATTGCTCTGCTTTTTCTTCTTCAACTTTCTGATATAATTGAGCTCCAATTTTTTGGATTGCCTGAGATAAATCATCTAAAGCTTTTTTTAATGGCTCTATTTCAGCGCTATCTTTCAATTTTTTTAATTCTTCTACTTTTTCTTCAACTTCTTTCTCATCTTCCGGCTTAACCTTATCACCAGCATCTTTGAGCGCTTTTTCGGTAGAGAAGATTAAAGTATCCGCCTGATTGCGCACTTCAATTAATTCTTTTTTCTTTCTATCTTCTACTGAATGAGTTTCTGCTTCTTGTTTCATTTTTTCTATTTCCTCCTTAGAAAGAGCCGCCGAATCAGTTATTGTTATTGATTGCTCTTTATTTGTCGCTTTATCTTTCGCGCTAACATTTAAAATGCCATTTGCATCAATATTAAAAGATACTTCAATCTGTGGCACACCTCTTGGAGCCGGCGGAATTCCGTCTAACATAAATCTACCTAATGTCTTATTATCACCAACCATTGGCCTTTCACCCTGCAAAATATGGATATCAACAGCTGGTTGATTATCAGCCGCCGTGGAAAAAACTTGAGATTTAGAAGCTGGGATTGTTGTATTGCGTTCAATTAACGGTGTCATAACACTTCCTAAGGTTTCTATTCCTAAAGTTAGAGGCGTCACATCAAGAAGAAGAACATCTTTTGTTTCCCCAGTTAAAATTCCTCCTTGAATAGCCGCTCCCATAGCTACACATTCCATAGGATCAACTCCTCTTTCAATCTTTTTTCCCACGTAATCTTCAACAAATTTCTGCATAGAGGGCATTCTTGTAGGACCGCCAACGAGAATAATTTTAGTAATATCATTTGGAGTTAATTTAGAATCTTTTAAAGATTGTTCTAATGGTCCTCTACATTTTTCAATAATTGGATTAACTAACTCTTCTAATTTTGCTCTAGTAATTTTCATGGTCAAGTGCTTAGGACCAGAATCATTAGCGCTAATAAAAGGCAGATTAATGTCTGTCTCTAATGTAGAAGACAATTCAATTTTGGCTTTTTCTACTGCTTCTTTTAATCTCTGCAAAGCTGTTTTATCTTGTTTTAAATCTATATCGTTTTCTTTTTTAAATTCTTCAGCAACATAATTAGTTAAAATTTCGTCCATATCAGTTCCTCCTAATTCGGTATCGCCAGAAGTTGATTTAACTTCAAAAACACCTTCGCCAAAATCCATTACAGTAACATCAAGAGTTCCTCCACCAAAATCAAAAACAAGAATTTTTTCTTCTTGTCCTTTTTTATCAATTCCATAAGCCAAAGAAGCGGCTGTTGGTTCATTGATAATACGAACTACTTCTAATCCAGATATTGCTCCAGCATCTTTTGTAGCTTGTCTTTGAGAATCATTGAAATAGGCAGGCACCGTAATAATTGCTTTCTGAATTGGTTCTCCTAAAAATGCTTCAGCATCTTTTTTTATTTTTTGAAGAATAAAAGACGAGAGCTGCTGCGGAGTATATTCTTTCCCATTTATAGAATACTTTTCTTTTGTTCCCATCTTGCGCTTAAAAGCGCTAACCGTATTCTCTGGATTAGTCACCGCTTGTCTACGAGCTGGTTCTCCAACTAGAAGATTATTATCTTTATCGAAAGCGATATAAGATGGAAAAGCTTTTCCACCACCAACAACAGTTCCTTCAGCTGAAGGAATAATGGTTGGCTTTCCTGCTTCAACGACAGCCGCCGCTGAATTTGATGTTCCTAAATCAATACCAATAATTTTATTCATAATAATTTTTATTTCTTTATTTTATATTAATTGGGATTTTTTTCGCATTTGAGTTTGCTTTGGCAACTTTAGGTACAGTAATTTTAAGTATACCTTTTAAGCTTTCAGCAAATGCCTTACCTCCTTTAACTTCTATTGGAAGTTTGACAACTCTACGAAAAGAACCCTTTCTTATTTCTCTTCTTAAATAATCCTTTTCCTTTATTTCTTTTTTAGTTTCTTTTTTAGTTTGAATAGTTAAAATATTATCTTTAATTGAAATCTCAACATCTTTAGGATCAACACCAATTAAAGAAATTTCGATATAAAGATTGTTTTTGTCTTGATAAATATCAATAGCTGGGTTTTCGTTTTTCATCATTGGCATAAAAGGAAGCCAATTTTCTTGCTCAAGCGAATCAGGCATATTTTGGTTATTTTTTGGTTCTTGAAATTGTTTCCATTTAATAGGCATAGTTTTAATTTTTAATTTTATTTAGCTACTTTTACTTTACTTGGTCTTAATAGTTTATTATTAAATAAATACCCTTTTTGAACTTGTTGAATAATAATTCCCGATTCTTTATCTGATTCAACCCGTTCTATTGCTTCATGAAATTCTGGATTAAATTCTTCCCCAATAGCTTTAATTTCTTCCATATTGCATTCTTTTAAAACACTTATCATTTGTTCTCTGATTTTCTTAACATCTTCATTCTTTTCAGCTCCAACTTCTAAGCTATCTAAAACAGGTAATATTTTATGAATGATGCTAGTCTGTCCAATGGCTACTATTTCGGGCATAATCTTTTCCTCTTGCCTTCTTCTATAATTAATTAAATCAGCCCGGGCTATTTGCGCCTGGGTTAAATAATCCTCCTTCTCTTTTTGGCACTCTTTAAGTTTCTCTTTAACTTTCTTAAGTTTGTTATTAGGCATTTCTTCTTTTTCAGAAATATATTCAATCTTTTTCTTTTTAATCATATCTATTACTAGTTTATCACTTTTATTTAAGTTGTCAAATAAATTTAAAATATGATAGAATAATAATAATAAAATAATTTAAATATAATCATTATGAAAAAAATTACAGCTAATAATATAACTTGGATTAATATCCAAGATCCACAAGAAAAGAATCTTGAAGAATTAAAAGAAAAATTTAATCTTCATCCGTTTATTATAAAACAATTTTTACCATCCATTCACCGACCTAAAATAGAGGAATACCCAGGACAAATTTTTATTGTTCTTCACTTTCCAATTTATGACACTGAAACGAAACAAACAAACCTCACTGAACTAGATTTTATTATTACTGAAGACACCTTAATTACTAGCTACAATAAAGCAATTCCTGATTTGGAAACATTTTTTAATGATTGTGATCTTCAGGATTATCATAAAAACCAGCATTTCAAAAGTGCTGGACATTTGCTTTTTGGAATCCTTGATTGGCTAATTGATTCATGTTTGCCAATGCTTGATAATGTTGGGAAAAAAATAGAAGATATTGAAAAGGAAGTTTTTGGAGGAAAAGAAAAAGAAATGCTTATGGAAATTGCTATGGCCAAAAAAGACCTTATTGATTTTCGCAGAGCAATCAAACCACAACGTTCTGTTTTGGAGATACTTGGGAAAAAATCTATTAGAATATTTGGAGAAAAAGTAAGACCATTATCTCAAGAAGTTATTGGTTCTATTATCCGCGTTTGGAATATATTAGAAAATCACAGAGAATTAATTACATCCATTGAACAAACTAACAATTCCCTACTTTCTTACAAGTTAAGCGATATTATGAAATTTCTTACGGTTGTTTCCTTTATTACATTCCCCTTAAGTGTTATTGTTGGTTTCTTTGGTATGAATATTTTTCATGATCTTCCAATTATAAATGAAAGTAAAAATATTTGGGTATACATCCTTATTTTCATGTTTATGACAATAGGAATAATGATTATCTATTTTAAGAAAAAGAAATGGCTCTAAAATTATATAATACTCTCTCAAGAAAAAAAGAAGTTTTTAAGCCAATAAAAAAAGATCTGGTTTCTTTTTATCATTGCGGACCTACTGTTTATTGGATTCAGCATATTGGCAATATGCGTGGCATGTTATGCGCTGATATCGTTGTCCGAACACTTAAATATCTGGGTTATAAAGTAAAACATGTCCGTAATTATACTGACGTCGGTCATTTAACAAGCGATCAAGATGAAGGCGAAGATAAAATAGGAAAAAGAGCTAAGCAGGAAAAAATGACGCCGAGAGAAATATCTGAGAAGTATATAAAGATTTTTGAAAAAGATGTTTCTAACTTAAATATTTTGGAACCAACTGTTAAACCAAAAGCAACTGAGCATATTCAAGAAATAGTGAATATGATTCAAATATTATTAGATAAAGGATATGCTTATTCAACTAATTCAGCAATATATTTTAATGTATCAAAAGCAAAAAATTATACTAAATTATCAGGTCAAAAATTAGAAGAAAAATTAAAAGGAGCTGGTAAAGGAGATACATCTGATCCTCAAAAAAAACATTCTGCTGATTTTGCGTTATGGTTTTTTAAAGTTGGCAAACATAAAAACGCCTTACAGTATTGGTCTTCCCCTTTTAAATCACGTTCCCTTGATTGCGGACAGGGATTTCCAGGATGGCACATTGAATGTTCCGTTATGTGTAATGAACATTTAGGAAAAACTATAGATATTCATATGGGAGGAATTGAACATATTCCTGTACATCATACTAATGAAATAGCTCAAAGCGAATCAACTAATAGAGTTGATTTTGTAAACTACTGGCTTCATAATGAACATTTACTTGTCAATAATAAAAAAATGGCTAAATCAGAAGGGACTGGTTATAGTTTAACTAAAGTTAAGAATAAAGGATTTAACGCTCTATCTTTAAGATATTTATTCCTTCAAGCGCATTATCGTTCCAAACAAAACTTTACTTGGGAAAGCATGAAATCAGCTCAGAAAGGATATGAAAATCTTGTGGGTCAAATAAGAAGTTTAGGAGATAAAAAAGGAAAAATAAATCAAGAATTTAAAAATAAATTTATTGAAAAAATATCTAATGATTTTAATATTCCGCAAGGTCTTGTTATTACGCATGAAGTATTGAAATCAGAATTAACTAATCCAGAAAAATTAGCTACTATTTTAGATTTTGATAAAGTTCTAGGATTAAAATTAGATAGTATAAAAAAAGAAAAGATAATTATTCCGGAAAAAATAAAAAAGCTTGTTCAACAAAGAGAAAAAACTAGAAAAGATAAAGATTTTAATCAAGCTGATAAAATTAGAAAAGAAATTGAAGAAAAAGGATTTAAAATAAAAGATAGTTCTCAGGGTCAAAAAATATCCCCAAAATACTAACAGAATGTAAACTTGTCTAAAAAATAATATTGAAATAGAATACAGGAGGGTATCCTCTTTTTTTAATCTTAAGAAAATGGCGAATAATAATACAACCGAATCAGAAGGACGATTACCACCTCAGAATATTGAAGCAGAACAATCAGTTCTGGGCTGTTTAATGCTCGATAAAGAATCAATCATAAAAGTTGCTGATATTTTAAAGCCAGATGATTTTTATAAAGGAATTCATTCTAATATTTACTACGTCATGCTTGAGCTTTATGAAAAAAACGAACCAATTGATTTATTGAGTTTAACAAACCGCTTAAAAGAAAAAAAACAACTTAAAGAGATAGGTGGAAATAGTTATTTAACAGGTTTAGTTAATACTGTTCCAACAGCTGCTCATGTTGTCCATTATGCAAAGATTATTAAAAACAAAAAAACACTACGTGATCTTATCAGTTCATCTCACGAAATTGCTCAATTAAGTTATGATGAACCAGAGGATATAGAAAACTTAGTTGATTCTGCTGAACAAAAGATTTTTGGCGTTGCTGAGCAATCAACAAAACAAAAATTCATTCTTGTTAAAGATCATTTAGAAGAGGCCTTTGAAAGAATTGATAAATTACATAGAGGAGATGGTGCTACCAGAGGAATTTCAACCGGATTTATTGATTTAGATAATTATTTAGCTGGTTTTCAAAAATCAGATTTAATTATTTTAGCAGCTCGACCAAGTTTAGGAAAAACAACATTAGCTCTTGATTTTGCACGTTATGTAGCAATCAAAGATAAAAAAACAGTAGCTGTCTTTAGTATAGAAATGTCAAAAGAACAATTAGTTGACCGTCTTATTTGTTCTCAAGCAGAAGTTGATTTATGGAAAATGCGTACCGGAAAATTATCAGGAGAAGGACCTAATAATGATTTTCAAAAAATTCAACATGCCTTAGATGAATTATCGGTAGCGCCAATTCTTATTGATGACACACCAGCCCCCACAGTTATGCAAATGAGAACAATGGCTCGTCGTCTCCAAGCAGAACATAATGTAGGATTAATAGTAATTGATTATTTACAAATGATCCAACCACGTAATCCATCTGATGCCCCCGTTCAACAAATGACTGAAATATCAAGAAATCTAAAAGCTTTAGCTAGAGAACTTAATTTACCTATTCTAGCTTTATCTCAACTTAATCGCGCCGTTGAAAACCGTTCTCCAGCAATTCCTAAACTTTCAGATTTACGTGATTCTGGCGCCATAGAACAAGATGCCGATGTTGTTTTATTTATTTATCGAGAAGATAAAGATAAACGTGACTCAGAAAAAAAGAATATTGCTGAAATAATTATTGCCAAGCACAGAAATGGTCCTACTGGAAAAATTGAACTATTTTTCAATGAAAGCCAAGTTAGTTTTAAAAGTCTTGAAAGACACTTAGAAGAATAAATATGTTTCCTGAAACAATTCAAAATTTTGTTAAACAATTAAGTAAATTGCCCGACATTGGGCCAAGAGCTGCTACTCGCTTGGCTTTTTATCTTATTAACCAAAATCAAGAAGAATTGGAAAAATTATCAGAATCAATAAAAAATTTAAAAAGAAAAGTTCATCTTTGCTCTCAATGTTTTAATATTGCTAATAAAGAAAATAATTCTTGTTCTATTTGTTCAAATAGCCAGAGAGATAAAAGTATTATTTGTGTTGTTGAAACAATTTTAAACATTCCCCCTATAGAAAAAACAAGGCAATTTACAGGTCTTTATCACGTCCTTGGAGGATTAATATCTCCTGGGAATGGACTAGGTCCTGAGAATTTAAAAATTGATGAATTAATTAAAAGAATAAAAAATAGCAATCCATCTGTTAAAGAAATTATTTTTGCCTTAAGTCCTAGCACTGAAGGAGATACAACTTTCTTATACATTGAACGAATGATTAAACCGTTAAATATTAAAACAAGCCGCTTGGCTCGCGGCTTATCATTGGGAAGTGATTTAGAATATATTGATGAAAGCACATTAAGCAGCGCTTTTCGAGGACGAAGATAATATCTTTAATATTTCAATTTCTGTGTAGGGCTGACGATGCCCTTTTTTATTTTGATAACGTTTTTTAGGCTTATACTTAAAAACAATAATCTTCTTAGCTTTATCTTGTTTAATAACTTTTGCCTTAACTTTAGCACCCTTAACTAAAGGATCTCCTATTTGAATATCCTTTTCATCATTGCCCATTAATAAAACTTCGTCAAAAATGACTTCTTTCTCTTCTTCGGTAGATATTTTTTCTATCTTAATTTTATCTTTAGGAGAAACTAAATATTGTTTCCCACCTGTTTTAATTACTGCAAACATAATATGTTAAATATATAATAAAGATTAAAAAAAATCAAGACCAAGCTCTTTCGTTGGCTGGACTATGACTCCTATTTATCGGTAACGATTATTTTGACGATGCCCCCGAGACGTTCTCTGCTGTCTTCGCGCAAAGGGCTGTCTTCCTCTCCGAAATTGAGGTTGTTCCGCGTAGGGCTGTTTTGCTCTTTTTGGAGGAAGCGTTGGCAGAGACAAAATTGGGATGGACTGGCGAATTAATTGTTCAATTTTTCTAATACCCGCTTTTTCAGAAGAAGTAACAAAAGAAATAGCTTTTCCATAACAACCGACTCGCCCCGTTCTTCCAATGCGATGAACATAATCTTCCGAACCGTTCGGAAAATCAAAGTTAATCACTAACGAAATGTCTTTCACATCAATCCCGCGAGAAGCAATGTCTGTCGCAACCAAAATGCGAAATCTCCCATCTATAAATCCATCAAGCGCCACCTTTCGCTGCGATTGAGAACGATTAGAATGAATTTCTGTCGCTGTATGGTTCATATTTCGAATATCGCGAGCAATGCGCTTCGCTCCATATTTAGTTCGCGAGAAAATAAGCGTTTTGTCTTTTTGATACTTCTGCAATATAGAATCCAATAAACGCATCTTATCGTTCTTCGCGACAATAAAAACCTCTTGCTCTACGGTTTCTGATAATGTCCCTTGCGGAGCAATTTCAATTCTGATCGGAATTTTCATAAACGCACCAGCCAAAGATGAAATAGATTTCGGCATCGTCGCGGAGAACAGCATTGTTTGCCGTTCTTTTCGTGCGGATTGCAAAACCCTTTTAATCTGCGGCAAAAATCCGGCATCAAGCATACGATCAGCCTCATCAATAACAATAATGCCGACTCGATCGGGTATATAAACTTTTTGATTCATCAGGTCAACAAGGCGTCCTGGCGTGGCGACAACAATATGAGGATTGTTTCTTAAAGCGTTGACTTGCGCGCGTTGAGAGACACCTCCAATAACCGTTGCACAACGTAATCCTAAAGAAGCGCCAATTTGTTTGACAACTTGTTCAACTTGAAGCGCGAGTTCGCGCGTGGGAACTAAAATCAATCCCTGCCCTTCGTGAGAAAAAACGCGTTGGATTATCGGAATGCCAAACGCTAATGTTTTTCCCGTCCCGGTTTGAGCAATACCAACGATGTCTTTCCCTTCCAAAGCGCCCGGGATAACCTGTCGTTGAATTGGCGTAGGAATATCAAATCCCTGCTTCGCGAGAATCGCGAGAATTTTTTCACCGATTCCAAGATCGTCAAAGCGACCATTACATAATTTTGATTGTGTCATAAAAAAAATAAGCGACCCCATATCCTTTGGAGTCACAATGACACAAAAAGAGTAAGCCGTCTAAAATAATTAACTAAGATATAATATACTAAAAATATTCCAATCTGTCAACTAAACCGCCTAGAAATTAGACGATTTGCGGCTCCGCGGGTAGAACTCGAACTTACTTACTCTGTAGATGGTTTATCTATTTCTTTAATTTCTATTTGTGGCTTACCATCAGTAATTTTAACCACATCTTTATCAATTTTCTTTAATTCTTTATTAGCCTTATTATAACTATTCACGGTCGTTGATAAATGACTTCCCATCTTGCTCATATACTGACTATAAGCTCCCATATGCTTTCCAAGTCTTTCTACTTCTTTTATTATCCCTAAAGCCTGTTCAGAAATTTTCTGTCTTCTTAATCCTTGCAAAACAGTTTGTAAATAAGCTAAAAATGAAGTTGGCGAAACAATAATTACATTT
>CAZUOI010000017.1:0-9597 GCA_964621945.1 uncultured Candidatus Saccharibacteria bacterium | reverse complement strand
GATGCTTGATATAGCTACAAAAGTCAATTATAATAATAGTGACTGATGTGCGTTGAGTAAAGGTCGGAAATAAATTAAGATAGGAGAATAATATGAAAATAGCAATAAGTTCAACAGATAAAAATATTGAAAATAATGTTTCTAATATTTTTGGAAGATGTCCCTATTTTATTATTACCGAAGTTAAGGATAATAAAATTGGGGAAATAGAAATAATAAAAAACAAAAACATAGATCAAACAGGTGGAGCAGGTATCTCAACTGCTCAATTAATGGCAGAGAAAGATATTAATGTTGTGATAACAGGAAACGTAGGACCAAGAGCATTAGACGTATTAAATCAATTTAATATTGAAGTTTATTCTGAAGAAGGTACAATTAAAGATGTTTTGCAGAAACTTATAGACGGAAAACTTAAGAAAATTAATTAATATGAAAATAGTTATTCCGACGAATAATAAAAAAGGCTTGAATAATAAAATAGCCGAGCATTTTGGTCGTTGTTTAACTTATACTTTTCTTAATGAAAAAGGCGAAGTAATTGAAATGATAGATAACACTAGCGAACATATGGGCGGGATTGGTTTGCCACCAGAATTAATGAAAAAACATGGAGCAAATATCTTATTATGTAAAGGTCTCGGTTCAAAAGCGATTAGTTTATGTCAAGAACTAGGAATTGACGTATATGTACATCAAGCAGAAACAGTAAAAGATATTTTTGATTTATGGAAAGATAATAAACTTGAAAAGGCAGGCCTAGAAGATGCTTGTAAAGAACATTAAATATAAATTTATGGCTTTAATTAAATTGTTAGAGAAAAATGAAATAGAAGAAGTAGCTATGGAAGTTTATAAAGATTTTGAAAAGAAAACAGGCAATGTGCCTGAATGGGTCAAGGTAATGGCTCATAGTCCTAAAATTTTAAAAGAATTTACAGAACTTTTTAAGGCAGTAATGAATGAAAGTCAAATAGAATCTCTTTTAAAGTGGAAAATTGCCTCAGTAGTTTCTAAGACATTAAAATGTCCTTTTTGTGTTGATGTTACAAAAAAAATGATAAAAAAATTAGGAGCAAGTGAAGAAATAATAGAGGATGTTGAAAAAATGCCTGATGAGGAAAAAGAAATATTGGAATTAGTAAAAGACGTAACTTTAGACGGTCATCTTGATCAGCCGGAATTATTTGAAAAGCTAAAAGAAAAATTTAACGAAGCTCAGATTATAGAAATTATTTCTGTAATGGGCCTTTTTAATTATATTAATAGATTTAATAATACTTTGGGTGTTTTGCCCGAATAAAATATGAAAATTGCAGTTACAGGCGGAAAAGGAGGTACTGGCAAATCATTAGTTGCCACTTCTTTGGCAGTTGAATTTGCTAAAAGCAGTAAAACTGCGCTTTTGGATGTTGATGTAGAATGTCCGAATGATCATCTTCTCCTTTCTATTAAAAGAAAAAAGTTTATTAAGATTTATCAACCTATACCTAAATGGAATTTTGATAAATGTATTAAGTGTGGTAAATGCGCTTCTGTTTGTAAACAGAATGCGATTGTTTTTGTTAAAGATAAATATCCAGCTTTTGTCAAAGATATTTGTATTGGTTGTAAGGCTTGTCTTGTTGCTTGTCCTGAAAATGCTATTTCTGAAACAAAAAAAGAAATTGGCACAATTTACATAGGGAAAAACTATAATGTAGATTTAATTTCGGGCGAGCTTAAACTAGGCGAGTTGGCTTCTGGTGAAGTAGTGGCTGAAGTTAGAAAATATTCCGAAAAAATTAACAAAAAATTAAAAGCAGAGGTTATTTTAATAGATTCAGCAGCTGGAATTGGTTGTCCGGTAATTGCTTCATTAGTTGGTACTGATTATATTGTCGCCGTAACCGAGCCAACGCCTTCAGCTTTGCATGATTTAAAACGAGTCTTGTATCTGGCAAATCATTTTCAGATTAAACATGGAATCGTCATTAATAAATATGATTTGGCAAAGAAATTTTGTTTGAAAATAAAAAAGTTTGCTAAAGAAAATAATATTGCAATTATTGGAGAAATTCCTTATAAAAAAGATTTTGTTGATTCAACTATACAAATGAAGCCAGTAACTGAAATTTATCCGAATTATCGAGGATTATTCCAAAAAATTATTAAGCAAATAAATTTAGCAATAAAATGAAAGAAAAAGTAGCAGTAACTTCAATATTAGCTAACGTGGTTTTGGCCGGGAGTAAAATTACTATCGGTCTTTTTTCTAATTCGGTTGCAATTCTAGCTGCTGGAATAGATTCTTTCATAGATATTTTTTCATCAACTATTAGTTATGTTGGGATTAAAATATCTAATAAGCCGGCTGATAAAAAGCATCCTTACGGTCATTATAAATTTGAAGTCATGGGGGGAGTTATTATTACTGTAATTGTTTTAATAACTGGCATTGGAATAATTTATAAAGCTTATCAGAGTTTTTTAGAACCAAAAGATATTAATATTAGCTATTTAGCATTTGGAGTAATGATATTTTCAGTGGTTGTTAATGAAATAATGGCTAGATTTAAAATTTATTATGGCAAGAAAGAAAGCTCTGTTAGTTTACTTTCAGATGGAATTCATTCGCGAATTGACGTTTATACTTCTCTAGTAATTTTGGCGGGTTTATTTCTGACTCAATATTGGATTTATGCTGATGCTCTTTTAGCTTTACTTATGGGCTTATATATAATTAAAGAAGCATTTTTAGTTGGCAAAGAAGCAGCTGGTTCCTTGCTTGATGTTTCTGCTGGCGAGGAAATAGAAGAGAAAATAAAATTAATTGCTAAAACGCAGAATATTGAGATTGATTCCTTGAAAACACAGAAAAAAGGTTCTGCTGTAACTGCTAATTTAGAAATAAAATTACCAAGTAATTTAAGTGTGGAAGAAGCTACTAAAATTTCCAACAAATTAAGAGAAGAAATGATAAACAAGATTGAAGAATTACAATATGTTGCCATTCAAATTATAGGTTATGAAATAGAAACCGGATTTTATAAACCCGAATTTGGTAAAAGTTTTGGTTGGCAAAGAGAGGGTAGATTTAAAAATAAAATTGAGGAAGCATCTGGACAAGGACCAAATGGTTTTTGTATTTGTGAAAAGTGTGATTATAAAGTACCTCATCAAAAAGGAGCTCCTTGTTCAACTTTAAAATGCCCAACTTGTGGTATAAGCTTGAAAAGAGAATAAAAGTTAATTCAATAGAATAAAATTATGTCTTTATCAATCGGGATAGTTGGCTTGCCTAATGTGGGCAAGTCAACACTATTCCAATCATTAACTAAAAAACAAATAGACAGAGCTAATTATCCTTTTTGCACGATTGATCCTAATGTCGGAGTAGTAACGGTGCCTGATGAAAGGGTTGATCAGCTTACTAAATTAACTAAATCAGCAAAAAAGATTTATACAACCATTGAATTTATTGATATTGCTGGATTAGTTAAAGGAGCAAATGAAGGAGAAGGATTGGGTAATAAGTTTTTAGCGAACATCAGAGAAGCTGATGCTGTTTTATATATTCTCCGTATTTTTAAAAATGATAAAATTGTTAATACACAGAATCAGATAAATCCCTTAGAAGATAAAGAGATTTTAGACGCTGAAATGGCTTTAAAGGATTTAGCCACATTAGAAAAGGTTTTTGACAAAAGAAATATTGAAGAAGCTGATGTTATTAAAAAAGCAATGACAATTTTAGAAAAAGGAAAAATGCTTTATGGAAAAATAAATGACAAAGAAGAAGAGATTTTAAAACAGTATCAACTCTTAACGCTTAAACCTAGATTTTTTCTTTTAAATGGAAGCCAAGAAGAATTAACAGATAAAATTAAAAATGATTTTGAAAATAATGATTTTCCATATATTGTTGTAGATATTTTAAATGAATTTGAAATAGGAGAGTTAAAAGATGAAGAAAAAAAAGATTTAGGAATTACCGATGAATCAAAACTTGATTTACTTATTAAAAAAGCGTATCAATTACTTGATTTAATTACTTTTTTAACTACAGGTTCTGATGAAACAAGAGCTTGGACTCTTAAACAAGGAAGCGCTGCTCCTCAAGCCGGAGGAGCTATTCATACTGATTTTGAAGATAATTTTATAAAAGCTGATGTGATTAACTGGCAAGATTTAATTAATGTTGGCGGAATTGCTCAAGCCAGAGAAAAAGGGTTAATCAGGACAGAAGGCAAGAATTATATTATTCAAGATGGTGATGTTATTGAAATAAAGCATGGCGCTTAATTGTAGTAAGTTACAGGAATTTATATGCCTAATTTAAAAAGCGAATTAACAGATGAAGAAATTGCGCAGATAGTTCAAAAAGGTGAATCAGAATCTTTTGGCCTATTAGTTGAAAGATATCAAGCGAAAATAACACGTTATGCCAGAAAATTTCTTTCTAATTATCATGAAATTGAAGATTTAGTCCAAGATGTTTTTATTAAAGCTTATACAAACATTCAAAGCTTCGATACATCAAGGAAATTTTCACCATGGCTTTATCGTATTGCTCATAATGAATTTATAAATGCAATTAAGAAAAAGGCAAAAGAATCATTGTCTTTATTTGATTTAGATTCCTTATTCCCTCATTTAATTTCAAAGGAAAAAGCAGAGGATGAAATAAATGAAAGAGAAATTCGTCAGATGATTGATAAATGTCTTAATTATCTTGATTTTAAATATAGAGAACCATTAATTCTTCGCTATTTTGAAGAATTGGATTATAAGGAAATAGCTGATATTCTACATATTCCAGTTTCTACAGTTGGCATTAGATTAAAAAGAGGTAAAAAGAAAATGAAATTCTTTTGTAAAAAATATCATGAATAAAGAATTAAAAAAATTATCTTTATCTGAAAAAGTAATTGATAAAGTAAATAGTGGGCAAGTCAAAATGAAGCCAAAAACATATTTTGTATTAAAAACATCTTTATTTTTTTTGATTACATTTTTTGTATCTCTTTCTATTATATTCTTCATCAGCTTCATTATCTTTAGCTTAAGAACAAGTGGAATATGGTTTTTACCAAGTTTCGGATTTAAAGGAATAGGTATTTTTCTAATATCCTTACCATGGATTTTAATCTTAACAGCTATTGTTTTAATTATTGTTTTAGAAATATTTGTAAAGAAGTTTTCTTTTTCTTATCGGAGACCAATTCTTTATTCTGTTTTAGCAATTATAGCGTTTGTTGTTATAGGTGGTTTTGCAATTGCTAGCACACAAATGCATCCAGGTCTTTTCTTAAAAGCTCAACAAGAGAAATTACCTGTAGCAGGAGGATTTTATCGTGGATTTGGAAATACAGAACATTCTCAAATACATAAAGGAACCATTTCTAATATGATAGATGATGGTTTTTATTTAAAAACATTTAACGAAGAAATATTAACCATTATTATCAATCCAAAAACTAAACTTCCTTTTAAAGAGAAAGTAAAAGTAGATGATCAAGTTTTAATTTTAGGAAAGCGTATTAATAATCAAGTAGATGCATTAGGTATTCATATGATTAAGAATATGCCGTATAAACCAATGCATCGAAATAGGTAATGAAATAAAAATGGATTTTGGATGTATTAATATATACAGAGTCGAAATGATCATTTAATAAAATTAATTAAAACAAAATTATGAAAAAAATATTAATGTATTCGTTTTTAACAGTAGGATTAATCGGTATTTTAGGCGCTGGAGTTGCTTCAGCTCAAGGATGGTTTGGGTTTGATGCTCAAAAACAAGAGGTAATATTTCAGAAAAAAGCAGAATTTCTAGGCATTAGCACTGATCAAATGAAAAATGCTTGGGCAGAGGGAAAGAATTTTAATCAAATAGCTGAAGAGCATGGCATAACTAAAGAACAGATTCAAGAACGCACCAAAGAAGCAAGAGAATTAAAACAAGAACGTATGAATTCTCATCTTCAAGCCATGGTTGACAATGGAACAATAACTCAAGAGCAAGCCAATCAAAAAATACAATATATCCAGGATAAATTTGAAAACAATCCAGATAGAAAAGGTTTTTATCACGGATTTGGCAAATGTTTTGAGTAGATAAAATTAAATATCTCAGGCAATAAAAGCGTCCATTAAAATGGACGTTTTTAGTTGTTTTTCAAAATTTAATTATGTGATATAATATATAAAGGTGAAATTGTATAGATTATATTGAAATAATTTTGCATATAAACCAGATTTTAAAAAATATGTTAAAACCAATCATTATTATCCTTATCCTTGTTTTTGTTATTATAGCTTTAGGATATGGACTATATTATTTTAATTTTTTAAACAAAGATAGTAATACAGAAAATCAAGAAGAAGAACCTCTTGATATTTCAAATGATCTTAAAGAAGATACTCCTAAAAGTACCTCTGATACGATTGATACAAAAAAAGGTGAAAAATTTTTAGTTGTTCTAGATTCTAATCCAACAACTGGATATAGTTGGGAAGTTAGTCTTGATTCTAATTATGTTCAATTAGATGATAGAAATTTTGCTTCTGAAGCAAGTGAAGGAATGGTTGGCGCCGGAGGAGAAGAAACATTTAATTTTACTGCTTTGGAATCAGGAAATACAGAAATAACATTTTCCTATCTACGTTCATGGGAGAAAGATGTAGAACCAGTTGAGAAAAAGATGTATAATATAATTATTGAATAAATAAAATAAAAATAAAAAAATATGTTTAAAAAAATTGCGCTATCTTCGTTTCTTATTGTTTTCTCCTTTAGTTTGTTTTCTTTTTCTGTTTTAGCAGAAGAAGTTGACGTCTCAGCTGAAGAGTTAGGCGTTGAAGAGCCAGGAATCTTATCTTGGTTTAAAAATGCTTTTAGTACTGTTCAACTGTGGGTTACTCGTGATTTAGTTAAAAAATCTGAGTTAGAACTTAAAAAAGCTAGTCGTCAATTAGTCAAAGCTAGAGAAACTGTTCAAAATAAAGCTGATGACGAAAATTTGCAGAATAAGTTTAGTAAAATAGATGAAAAGTATCAAGGATTAATTAATGGAATTAATAACAGAATACAGGAGTTTAAAGAAGAAAATCCTGATTCAGATAAATTTAATAGTTTTCTTGATAAATATACAAATCAACAAATGCTTCATCAAGAAATTATGCAAAAACTAGGAGAACAAGCTCCTAAGGCAGTTATGGAAAAAATACAGGAAAAAAGGCAAGAACATTTAGAAAACTTTGGAGAAGTAATGAATAAATTGCAAGAAAAAGAAGAATTCAAAGTAAGATTAAACAATATTTTAAATGATGAACAGCAAAGGGTTGAAAGCAGGATTAGAGCGATAAATGCAATAGATAACGCTGTTCAGCAACAGATAAATACAAGTAATCAGGGAGAAGATTCACAATTGCAAAATCAAATTCAGCAATCAACTCAGCAGCAAGGGTCTGATAATAGTAATAAGAATGGCAAAAATTAATGTTTCCAAAAGTTTCGATTATAATTGTTAATTGGAATGGGAAAACAGACACCTTAGAATGTCTTGAATCTCTAAAAAATAATGACTACCCAAATTACGAGGTAGTCATTATTGATAATGGCTCAAAAGAAAAATTTCAAGTTTCAGATCCTAAAATAAAGGTTATTTATAATAAAGAAAATCTTGGTTTTTCTGGCGGTAATAATGTTGGCATAAAATACGCTTTAAAAAATAAAGCTAATTATATTCTACTTTTAAATAATGATACAATAGTTAGTAATGATTTTTTAAGCAAAATGGTTAAAGTTGCTAAGAGGGATGATAAAATAGGTATGGTTGGTCCGAAAATATATTTTCATAATGAGAAGACCCGCCTTCGTCCCGCAACGGAAGGAACTACGGCGAGGCAAGAAAAAATTTGGTTTGCAGGAGGTAAAATTAACTGGTTATATAATAAAGGAACAATGATAGGGTATAATGAAGTAGATAATGGGCAGTATGATAAGCCAGAAATACAAAAAACAGACTATATCACCGGATGTTGCGTTTTAGTTAAAAAAGAAGTTATTAAAAAGATTGGTTTAATACCTGAAGAGTACTTTCTATACTATGAAGATACAGATTGGTCGCTAAAGGCTCAAAAACAGGGATATAAGTGTGTTTTCACACCAAAAGCTATAATCTGGCACAAAGGTTCAAAAAGTAGCATTGCAGAGTCACCATCGTATATTTATTATCACATTAGAAATGGATTAATTTTAGCTAAAAAATACGCGCCTTGGTATATTAAGCCATTTATTTATATAGATATTAATTGGAGAACAAAAAAACAGATTTTAAAATATATTTTCTTGCCTAAAAAAAGAATTTGGGCTAAGTATATTTTATTAGGCATTAAAGATTTTTATTTTAATAAAAAAGGAAAAATAGATTTATGATTATTGGAATTGACGCTCATAGTCTAGAAGTAAAAAGAACCGGCGTTGGCCGGGTTCTTATTAATCTCATTAAACAATGGGATAATTTTGATAATAATCTAAAATTCATTCTTTATTTTAAAAAAGAAGTTCCAGAATTAAATTTATCTGATAAATTTGAAAAAAAATTACTTAAAGCTCCTATTGGAATACAAAGCAATGCATTATTCATGCATTATCTTTTACCAAGAGAAGCTAAAAAAGATAAAGTTGATATTTTGTTTTGTCCGAGTTATATATCTCCAATATTTTATAAAGGGAAAACAGCTTTAATTTTACATGATATTATTTATCAAGCGCATCCCGAAATGTATAATTGGCCTAGTTTTTGGGATAAGATATTATTAAAGAAATTTTCTAAGATATCAGCTAAAAAAGCAAAAATTATTTTTACGCCTTCAGAATTCAGTAAACAAGAAGTAATTAAACACTATCAAGTGAATCCAGATAAAGTTTTTAATATTTCTTGGGGGATTGATAATGATTTTAAGAAAATAGAAGATAATAAAGAATTAATTGAAATTAAAGAGAAGTATAAAATTAAAGACAAATTTATTCTCTATATTGGTTCTATTTTTAATCGTCGGCATTTACCAGAAATAATTGAAGCTTTTAAAAAAATATCTAATAAATTAAATAATTATCAATTTTTAATCGTCGGAACTAATTATACTAATCAAAAATTATTTGGAAAATCTATCTTACGTCATGATTATCTTAAAGGACAAGATTTAATTGCTTTATATAACGCTGCAGATTTAACAATTTATCTTTCCGATTATGAAGGATTTGGTTTGCCTCCTTTAGAATCAATTGCTTGCGGAACGCCAGTGATAACTAGCAACAAAGCTTCTATCCCTGAAGTAATAGGTCAGGCGGGGATTTATATTAAAGATAATACCGATATTAATGAGATTTCAGAAGCGATTTATAAAGGATTGACTGATTATAATTTAAGGCAGGATTTAATAGAAAAAGGGAAAGAGCAAATTAAAAAATTCTCTTGGCAAAAATCTGCAAAAGAAATCCTTGATGTTTTATTAAAAAATCTTGATTAATTCAGTTTGTTGTTGTAAAATAACATTACAATTAAATATATTCCGCGGTAGCTCAATGGTAGAGCAGTTGACTGT
>CAZUOI010000016.1:0-10261 GCA_964621945.1 uncultured Candidatus Saccharibacteria bacterium | reverse complement strand
TACTTCTCCTAAAACTTCTTCAATAACTTCTGGCTCTAAATTATAATTAGCAACTTCTTTAAATTCATGAATAATATTATCTATTCTTTCTTTATTTCCTTCTCTGAATTCAGTTCTTGTATTCGCTTTTAATGGAAATCTGTTTTCTATTTTTCCTCCGCTAACAAGATCATTAAAACAATGCATCACATCGTTGCTAAAAACACCTTGACTATGCACAAAGAAAGCATTGCCAAGTAATCCTCTTTCAACAAGCTCTCTTTTACCGGGGTCGTAATGCTCTATTAAAAACATCATTTTCATTAATTTTGGAGCACCACCTATTGAGTAACCCATCTCATTCACTAAATATAATATTACTTTTTTTGTTATATCTATATCCATAATTACTTAATAATTTTTATTGCTTTGCCTTTTACTAAAGCTTTGGTCACTTTTTTATAAGCCGAAGTTAAAATTCTTTGAAAGGTGCTTCGTGAAGTTTTCATTAATTTAGCGCATTCAGTTTGGTCTAAATTTTTTATATTCTTCAACCTTAAGGCCTCTACTTCTTCAGTAGTTAATTCAATTTCATCAAGCATTCTCATAGGAATTCCTTGAGGTTTGAAATAGATTACATCAGGATCAAACCTTATTTTCCGGCAAAGTTTTGGTCTCGACATATAATTATTATATATTAAATCAATAATTTTCAGACTGCACTTGATAATATGCTCGTGGATGATCACAAGAAGGACATTTTTCAGGCGCTTCTAGTCCAATACGGACATAACCGCATTCCCGACAAACCCAGATAGTTTCTTGGTCCTTTTTAAATACTGTGCCAGCTTCTACTTGTGCTAATAATTTTATATATCTTTCTTCATGATGTTTTTCCGCTTTAGCAATTGAACGCAGTCTTCCAGCAATATTTGATAATCCTTCTTCTTCGGCAACTTTGGCAAATTCAGGATACATCTTTGTATGTTCATAATTTTCTCCAGCAATAGCCGCCTTTAAGTTTTCGACTGTTTTACCATAAACTGTTGGCATTCCCGCCTCAACTTGTATCTCGCTTAAATCTTCTTTGCTTTCTTTCTTTAGTTCTTGAATATGCTCAAACAATCTTTTAGCATGAGTTTTTTCTTGTTCTGCTGTTTCTATAAAAATAGCAGCGATTTGTTCATATCCTTCTTTTTTCGCAATTTTAGAATAAAACGCATAACGATTCCTGGCTTGCGATTCTCCAATAAACGCTTTTGTTAAATTTTGTATTGTTTTTTTCATATTCTTTATTATATCAAAAAATAACTCACTATGCTAATCCTTTTTGTTTTTTAATTTTTTCTGTTCGAGTTAAATATTCTTTTCTTAATCTAATGTTTTTAGGAGTAATTTCTAAGAACTCATCTTCTTTCATAATTTCTAAGCCTCTTTCTAGGGTTACTTCCATGGGAGGAGTCAAAACAATAGAATCATCAGACCCCGAAGCCCTGATATTAGTTAATTTCTTTCCTTTAATTGGATTCACCCACATATCATCTCCTTTTGAAGCATCGCCAATAATCATTCCGCTATAAACATCGGTATTTGGATGGATATAAATTCTACCCCTTTCTTCTAAATTCCATAAAGCGTAAGCTAAAGCTTTTCCGTTCTCCATAGATATCATCGATCCACGTTCATGTTTATTAATATCACCTGCATATTCTTTGAATCCAATAACCCGACTAGTAAAAATACCTTCACCTTTTGTATCAATTATAAAATCTCCTCGATAACCAAGAATACCACGAGTTGGAATTTCAAAAACTAATCTTTGATAATTTTGTTCTGATTTCATATCAATCATTTTTGCTTTTCTTTTAGACAACTTCTCAATAACCATACCAGCCATTTCTTTAGGCACGTCTATGATTACTTCTTCATATG
Organism: uncultured Candidatus Saccharibacteria bacterium; assembly: GCA_964621945.1. GTDB lineage: Bacteria > Patescibacteriota > Minisyncoccia > Portnoybacterales > UBA2143 > JAHJQT01. The sequence continues at coordinate 8,350 of CAZUOI010000016.1, read as the reverse complement.
GTTCCTGTTTTATTCCATCTTTATTTTTAATAATTACCTTAGGCTGAGAAACTTGCATTTCAAAATCCTCTCTTCTCATATTCTCTAAAAGAATAGCAATATGCAATTCTCCTCTACCATAAATCTTATAATGTCCGCTTGTTGTCTTAAAATCAATTTTTAAACCAACATTAACTTCTAATTCTTTTTCTAGTCTCTCTTTCAATTTACTATTAGTTACATATTTCCCTTCTTTACCAGCAAAAGGAGAATTATTTATCATTAAATCAAGTGAGATTGTTGGCTCATCAATTTCAATAGCTGGTAACATTTCTTGATCCTTATCTTGGCAAATTGTTTCTCCGATATATATATTTGGCAATCCAGCCACCATCACAATATCGCCAGCCACCGCCTCATCAACTTCTTTCCTATCTAATCCATAAAAAGTATATAAATTACTTATCTTACCCGTTCTAAATTCATTTTCACTTTCCTTTATAACAACGGTCATTCCTTTTTTTATTTTGCCTTGATATATTCTACTAACAGCCATTCTTCCCATATAATTATCGTAAGCCAAATTAAAAGGTTGCATTTTTAAAGGTTTTTTATTTGCCTTATCACTTGAAGCTGGATTTACTTCTTCTAATATTAAATCAAGAAGTGGAGATAAATCTTTGTCTTTATCATCTAATTTTCTTTTGGCAATTCCCTGTTTAGATATGGCATAAATTGTTTTAAAATCAAGCTGTTCATTACTCGCTCCTAAGCTCATAAACAACTCTAAAATCATATCGTTGACTTCATTTGGTCTAGCGGCTGGCTTATCTATTTTATTAATAACCACAATTGGTTTTAAATTAAGTTCTAGTGATTTTTTTAAGACAAATTTTGTCTGAGGCATAGGTCCTTCTTGAGCATCTACCAAAAGCAAAACAGAATCAATTGATCTTAAAATTCTCTCTACTTCAGAACTAAAATCAGCATGACCAGGAGTGTCAACAATATTTATTTTTGTATCCTTATAGATCAAAGAAGTGTTTTTTGAGTAAATTGTAATTCCTCTCTCTTTCTCTAATGCGTCTGAATCCATACTGGTATCTTCATCAGCCATTTTTGTTTGGTGCATTAAAGCATCAGTTAAAGTTGTTTTTCCATGATCTACATGGGCAATAATTGCAATATTTCTTATTTCCATATATTTATTTTGAATAAAAATGCCTCGCTCAAAGCAAGACGATTACATAACAATATCACGAATAGCCTAAAAAGGCAACCTAAAAAATTCCTTTGGCAGCCAGAATAGTAACCATTAAAGCAAAAGTTATATCTCCTAAAATTATTACTGTATTCATTTTTTTAGCTGAATATTTTATGGTCGCTAAGAAAAGAATTAAGACATCATTAGGCAAAGGCGCAAATCCTATGTAGAAATAAGCGATAACCGGGATCATTCTTTCTAACCATTTTCTCTTTTTAAATATATTAGCAACTTTGTCTATTTTTTTATCCCACTTTCCTCTAATTAATTCTCGTCCTTTAGAGCCAGCATAAAACATTATCATATCGCCTATGGCTAAACTTATCCCCGAAACCAGTCCTAGATAAATAGGATTAATGCCTCCAGCCACAAGGATAATTAAAAGACCAATAAAAGAAATAGACCCTGCAGCAGAAAAACCGCCAAAAAATGAAACAATAAACGCAAGAATATATCCATTTCGCACGCCAATTTTATCTACTATTTCTTCAGGGTTTATAAAATAAAGAAGAGTGATTATGGAAATCAAAAAAATAGCTAACACTATAAACCCAATAATTTTTTTGTTGTATTTTTTAACCATGTATTATAAAAATCTGCCTTAATTATAGCAGATTCCTAAATAACATCCTATCTAACTTCCCATTAAAACAATTTTCGAACTTTTATTTCTTTCCTCCCCTTTTTACTGATGAAGAAGTTAACCATAAAATAAATGGTCTTCGGAGTTTATCAATAGACCATTCATTATCTTTAAAAAGAGCTGGCTTATCTTTTTTAAAACACGTAAGCATAACCAAAGTTGCGTGTAAATTTAATGGAGATAATTTATTATGTTCTAATAAAAAGTTCTGTTTTCTAGTCATTATGACAATTATATCACTATAACTCATAAAAATCAACTAAATCAGACTATCTAGCTCCGCTGGTAGGACAACTTTCGAACCTGTTTTTTTATGAACAATTCTATTCTACTTTAAATTTATCCTTATAAATCTCTTCTAATATCTCTAAAGATGCTTGAACTGATGGATTTTCAGTATTTTTTAATACTAATCTATCTTTATATTCCCTAAATAAAAATCCCAAAAATTCATCACCCCATGACGGTGTAAATGTTATGACGCCCTCAAAATCAACAATGATTTCTTCATTTTCTTCAACGTCTTTTAGTGATGGTTTAAAAGCGGCAACTGCTTCCCTGCCAAACTGCCGACTATTTAAGGTTGTACCAAATTTTTTTAAATATATAATCATATTATTAAAATTTAATTAATGCTAAACACCCTTTTGTATAAATATTTGTTTTTCTAATGTTTAAATTGGTCCTGCTTTTATTAATTTTAAGTTTTGCATCACCAGTTTGAAAAGTTAAACTAATCTTATTATCAGCTACAACATTCCTAACAAACTTTAACCCGTTTCCACGATATTCTGGAGCCCGCCCAGAAATTACCTCATTGAAAGCAACATATAAAGCTTTTTGATGAGTTGTAAGTTCTGGCTTTATTTTTTTTAAAGTTTTTAATATTCCCTGACCTCTATCAGCTAAAGCTATTTTTCTGCTAGCTAAATCATAAGCAAAAAATATACCTGGAATATCAAGCCATTTCCCCAAATTGTGGTCAAAAGAATTATTACCAATCTCGCCAGTAATTGCTGAGATCAAAGGGAATATTTTGCTTAATTCCCTTATTCCCCCTAATTCACTTTCTAATCTCGTCAAACGTGCTTGAAATACTGAGCTGTCGGGACAATAAAAATCAGGATAAAATTCTATTTTAAGATTATTACTAACCCAGCTTTTTGCCAATTTAAAAAGTAAACTCTTTTTATTATTTCTTATATAATCATCGACATCATTTCTTGTATAATATCTATGTCCAGTTGTCATTCGACGAACTGGAGATAATCTACCAGCATTATCCCATCGTCGCAAAGTTTGGATAGAAACTCCAAGCATTTTAGATGTTTGACCAATTGTTAATAATTTTGAATTCATACGAATCTATACATTATTATATGTATTTATAGTATATTAAACAAAAACTCTTGTCAAATCTATACATATCAACTTATCCACAGTCTTAAATAAAAAATCAAAACATCCTATTTAGCTCCGAGCGTGGAACACCTGCCCGCTTGCCCGCCTCTGGAGGGCCTCTGGAGGGATGTTAGAACCTGTTTTGTAAAAAATCAAGCCCGATAATGAGCTTGATTTTTATTTATCCGATTATATTGAATAAAGTCTAAATGCGAGTTACATTTATCGCATTAGGACCTTTTTCTGAATCAACCTTCTCAAAAGACATCTTATCACCTTCTTTTAAATCTTCATATGTAACTCCTTTGAGTTCATTGCTATGAAAAAATAATTCCTTTTCTTCGCCTTCGATGGTAATAAATCCAAATCCTTTATCGGTTAATGTTTTAATTGTTCCTTCCATGTTTGTGTATAAATTTAATTAATTAATATTTTTTAAGGTTTTATCCTAAAGTTTAGTTTCCCGAATTAATCCGACTAAATCTTATTGGGCAACTATCTTATATGAGCTATGTTAACATATAAATAATAGTCAGTCAAACAAAAAACCACAAATATAGCGGTTTTAGATTGGCTCCGTTAGCTGAACGCCTGCCCGCTTGCCCGCCTCTGGAGGGCCTCTGGAGGGATGTTAGAACCTATTTTATAAATTCAACCTTAAGATTCTTTCCTAGAACAGAAGCAATTTTTTGAAGTGTTTCAATTGAGAAATTTTGATTACCTGCTTCCATACGAGCAATATTGCTTTGTTTAGTTCCGATTTTTTTAGCTAATTCAGCTTGTGTCATTTTTTTCTTTTTTCTTAATTGCAAAATCTGATAAGCAATCTCTAATTGCCTACCATATTCGTCATAAATCCTTTTAGCTTCAGGATTCTTTAGTTGCTCGACCAAGTATTTATCAAAAGATGGATATTCAATTTTCTTATTTTTCTTTTTCATATTTAACTATACTTTTATTTATCTTATAATCTTCAAAATTATTTAGAGCTCTATTGATTTCTTGTTTCGGTGTTTTAGTCGTTTTTTTCAAAAAAGAATGCAAAAGAATTATTTTCTTTTCTATTACAGCTATATAGAAGATACGATGTCTATTTTGAGAAAAATCTACTCGTAATTCTCTAATTTTACCTTTAATATATTTAGAATATGGTTCATCTAATATTCCTTTATTATCTCTAATAAAATATATATACTTAAGAACTTTTAATCTGTCTTTTATTTGTAACTCATTAATATATTCCAAAACAGGCACTTTGTTATTTTGTGGAAATAAAAAAACCTCCTATATGTGTATTATAGCAGATTTTTGGAGAATACTCTATCCTAATTGACTTCGTTGGCTGGACGATGTTAGAACTTGTTTTATATAAAATCAAGCCCGATAATGAGCTTGATTTTTATTTATCCGATTATATTGAATAAAGTCTAAATGCGAGTTACATTTATCGCATTAGGACCTTTTTCTGAATCAACCTTCTCAAAAGACATCTTATCACCTTCTTTTAAATCTTCATATGTAACTCCTTTGAGTTCATTGCTATGAAAAAATAATTCCTTTTCTTCGCCTTCGATGGTAATAAATCCAAATCCTTTATCGGTTAATGTTTTAATTGTTCCTTCCATGTTTGTGTATAAATTTAATTAATTAATATTTTTTAAGGTTTTATCCTAAAGTTTAGTTTCCCGAATTAATCCGACTAAATCTTATTGGGCAACTATCTTATATGAGCTATGTTAACATATAAATAATAGTCAGTCAAACAAAAAACCACAAATATAGCGGTTTTAGATTGGCTCCGTTAGCTGAACGCCTGCCCGCTTGCCCGCCTCTGGAGGGCCTCTGGAGGGATGTTAGAACCTATTTTATAAATTCAACCTTAAGATTCTTTCCTAGAACAGAAGCAATTTTTTGAAGTGTTTCAATTGAGAAATTTTGATTACCTGCTTCCATACGAGCAATATTGCTTTGTTTAGTTCCGATTTTTTTAGCTAATTCAGCTTGTGTCATTTTTTTCTTTTTTCTTAATTGCAAAATCTGATAAGCAATCTCTAATTGCCTACCATATTCGTCATAAATCCTTTTAGCTTCAGGATTCTTTAGTTGCTCGACCAAGTATTTATCAAAAGATGGATATTCAATTTTCTTATTTTTCTTTTTCATATTTAACTATACTTTTATTTATCTTATAATCTTCAAAATTATTTAGAGCTCTATTGATTTCTTGTTTCGGTGTTTTAGTCGTTTTTTTCAAAAAAGAATGCAAAAGAATTATTTTCTTTTCTATTACAGCTATATAGAAGATACGATGTCTATTTTGAGAAAAATCTACTCGTAATTCTCTAATTTTACCTTTAATATATTTAGAATATGGTTCATCTAATATTCCTTTATTATCTCTAATAAAATATATATACTTAAGAACTTTTAATCTGTCTTTTATTTGTAACTCATTAATATATTCCAAAACAGGCACTTTGTTATTTTGACTGTTTCGATAATAATAAATCTTATATTCATTGTATATCATATATGATATATGTCAATAGTTATTTTATGGAAAAATAAAAAACCTCCTATATGTGTATTATAGCAGATTTTTGGAGAATACTCTATCTGGCTCTGCGTCGTGAACGCTGTTAGAACCTATTTTGGGATAGAATTAAGGAAGAATTGAGTTTAATTAGTAATTTAACACAATTAGCTAATGATTTTAATTAGGCTCCGCATGCTGAACGATGTTAGAACCTGTTTTATTTATCAAATAAAGTTTTTTGAATAAATGGTCTTATATCGGATTCTACTAAAATTCTTTTTATATCTGTTTTTGAAATCATAGACATGAGTGGATCTGTTGTATTTTCAGGATTATTTTTATCAATTATTGAAAATCCTACATATTCTATTTTTTTATTTGTTCTATATCTAACCCAATCAATAGCTGGGATAATATCACTATCAGAACTAACAATTACAGCAGTATCATACTTGTTATCAATCGCTCCGACTATTAAATCAACAGCCAATTTCACATCAATACCTTTTTCTCTGTATCTTTCATACTGTATCTCACTTATTCCAATCTTTTTTAATTTCTCGTATTCAATTACACGCCCATCAACTGGTATTTTTTCCATTCTTCTTCTGAGTTTACTTGTTTTTATTTCCCAATTATTTTTTTTCAATTTAGTAAAAAAGGTTGTTTGATTAGACATAGCTTTTTTTGTTCTCATATCCCCAACCTTTTCAGATACTGTTCCAACATAAAATCTTTTACCATTAGTCGAAATCTGTCTATCACTAACTAAAAAATTAACAAATTTATCATAATTAAAATTAATCTCTTGAAATCTAAGTTTTTTTAACACCAAATGATAAAAATTAGCACCATCAATAAAAATACAGACTTTCTCCATATTCAACATTATAACACAAAAAAAAGACCTGCACACTCCGAAAGGAGGCGCAGGCGACTTTCTATGTTTAAATATAGTTTATTTATTTAACCTTGTCAAGTTTTTATATGTGGAAAACAATCTGGCTCCGAGAGTGGAACACCTGCCCGCTTGCCCGCCTCTGGAGGGCCTCTGGAGGGAAGTTAGAACTTGGTATTTTGATAGATCTCCTAATTTGTTGACTGGACGATATTAGAACCTGTTTTGTATAAAATATTATTCAATATCCTTAGTTTTGTTAGTTAAATCACTTAAACAAACCAATTTTAACTAGGGCTTTATCTACTTTATCTTCTTTTTCATCCTGAGTCATGTTTATAATTTCTTTGTCTATGAATATATGCATTAGTTCATGAGCAACTGTATAAATAAAATATTTAACATCTTTTTTACTATTAACTCTTACGAATATAGTACGAGGCAGATAAAAAAGTCCTCCACCGCCATATTTTGTTAGATAACATGTATATCTATTCAAAGGCTTTGTTTTGAAAAGCTGCTTAATTTTATTAAAATAATCTTTTTCAATAATTTTCCATAAAGGTATTACTGAATCTCTCGTAGTTTTTTTAATCATTAAATTAGATTTATTGTTCAAATATTCTCTTATCTTCCTAGTTACCTTATTAGATTTATTATCATTTTTTATTTCCTGCCATAATTCTTTAGGAATTTTAGGAAAAAAAATAGAATCACAATATTTTTTCAATAACTCGTGATTTTTCATACTCCAAATAATAGTTTCTATTTCTTCTTTTTTTGACTGATAGAAATAAACTATAGCCATAATATTACTCTTCTATAATACTATACAAACTAAAAACTAACTATTATTGATAATCTTAAAGCTGTTTATATTCTTTATATACAACAATTACTCTTCTTAAAACCAAACTCTTTTTGGAAGGAAAACCAATAAAATCAAACCATCTAAATAAGAAATCTTGCTTATGTATTTTCATTATTTTTCCATCGTATGGATCTATATATATAATTTTATTATCAGTAATGCCAATTATTACTGAATAATGCCCTTCTCCTTTTAATGAAAACCAATCAATAATTACTGGAATTTTTTTATTTATTAAACTCTCAAGATTTTTTATGGAAAAATTATCTTTAAAGTAAGCTTTAAAACCAAGTTTTTTCGCATACTTTATTAAGTTCTGGTGTGCACAACCTATCTTTGAAGTAGTACTTGTTTGTTTCGCAATGATTTTTTCTGATTTATCAACTCCATAATATGACAAAATCATCTTTAATGAAGCAGGACCACACAAATAATAAGCAGATTGTTTATATGGTTTTATTTTTAACATAAATATATAACAGATATTAATTATTATATCCATAATAACACATTTTACCAATAGGCTCTAACATCCAGCTCGGGATAAAAAACAACCGCATCAATAAGCGGTTATTTTTTATACCTTACTATGACATACTATACTCTATTATACCCTTCTATGCTCCCCGGGCAGGTCCAGAACCTTTCAGGTCAAGGCCCCGTAAGGGTTTCTCGGGGTAGTAAAAGAAAGAATTCTGACGGGAATGGGTCGCGAAAATTGAACCCAAAATACAACAAAAACGACAACTATTTTAATA